>JAYVQJ010000526.1:0-7370 GCA_043777235.1 Planctomycetia bacterium | reverse complement strand
CGGAGTGACTGGTCTACTTTCTCCCCAGCTGATGTTGGGATTACGTTATCAGGCTGCCATTTGAGGTTCTTTGTCAGCCTCTGTGGATCGTCAACTGCCTGGGACTGGAAGTGACCATCCGCCCAAGAGACCGGCCGAAAGCAATTCACTGGCCTCAACAATGGTTGCTGACGTTTGATACAACCAACCTTCCAATGAAGGAGACATTCTGTGCGACGATCACGATTAACGACTGCGATCTCTGTAGTCACTCTGCTCATCAGCGCGTGTTGTTCAATCTCGAAGGCTCAAGACAACTGGCCTCAGTTTCGGGGTGCCGATTCGCGAGGCGTGGCCAGCGGAAGCAATCTTCCCGATCACTGGTCGACGACGGAGAACGTGGCTTGGAAGAAAGACATTCCGGGCCGTGGCTGGTCGTCGCCGATCGTGTGGGGTGACCGAGTCTTTCTCACGACGGTGATCAACACCGGGAAGTCCGAGGAGCCGAAGAAGGGACTCTACTTCGGTGGCGATAGACCGAAGGCTCCTGAAGCGGTGCATCAGTGGAAGATCATTTGCCTCGATCTGAAGACCGGCGACATTCGTTGGGAACGGCTGGTTCACGAGGGAAAGCCGGAGACCCCGATTCATTTGAAGAGCAGCTATGCGTCGGAGACTCCGGTCACGGATGGCGAGCGTGTTTATTGCTCCTTCGGCAACGTCGGCGTCTTCTGCTTCGATCTCGACGGCAAAGAGTTGTGGAAGCACAAGGTGAAGTCGCACGCGATGCGGCTCGGTTGGGGCACCGCGTCATCGCCGACGATTCATCAGGGCCGCATCTATCTCGTCAACGACAACGATCAGGAGTCGTCTCTGCTCGCCTTGAACGCAAAATCCGGCGAGGAAGTTTGGCGAGTACCTCGCGAGGAGAAGAGCAACTGGGCCACGCCGTTCATTTGGCAAAACGACCAACGCACCGAGATCGTCACGCCGGGCACGGGCAAAGTCCGGTCCTACGATCTGGAGGGCAAGCTGCTTTGGTCACTGAAGGGGATGTCGAGCATCACGATCGCGACCCCTTACGAACACAACGGACTGCTCTATCTCAGTTCGGGCTATGTGCTCGATCTGTCGAGGCCGATCTACGCGATCCGTCCTGGTGCGGCCGGAGACATCTCTCTTCAAGCCGGCAAGACCTCCAACGAGTTCATTGCGTGGAGCCAACCGAAATCCGCGCCGTACAATCCATCGACGATCATTGCCGACAATCGGTTGTTCGTACTCTACGACATGGGAATGGTAAGCTGCTTGCAGTCGAGCGACGGCACGGAACTCTTCAGCCGTCAGCGACTGCCGAACGGCCATGCGTTTACGTCGTCACCGTGGGCCTATGGCGGCAAAGTATTTTTCCTCAACGAAGATGGCGTCACCTTCGTGCTCAAATCCGGGGACCAGTTTGAGCTGCTTCACACCAACTCACTGGCCGACGACGACATGTGCATGGCGACTCCCGCGATCGCCGGTGACCGATTGCTGATTCGCACTGCGGCTCGCGTGTACTGCATCAAGACTCAAACGGCCAAAGAATGATCGCCGGCTTCGATCACGTTGGAAGCTCGTCTGTAAAACGATTGAGTCATTCAATGGACGGAGCGTTGGGGCTAGAGGCGGCTTCACAAGTAACCCGCAGCGTGAGCGAGGGTCGATTGCGTGTTGGATGTCCCGACTCCCTCGCTGACGCCACGGGTTAGTTTTTCGGGTTTGAAACGGCTTCTACGGACGTCGGCGCAGGACGATGAAGTAGCCGTCGGTGTCATCGGGAAGAAGTTCCCAGCGGTCGGGATCGACTTTCAGCTCGCGGATTTGGCTCGGGGATTTGATGTTGCTGTAGGGATGCCGGGTGTCGATCACGATGAAGTCGGTGTCGTCGGGAACACGGTCCTCATAATTGGCGACTTTGCGTGGGTAATTGCTGTAGTCGTACGAACGTTCGTGATGTGTGAATCGTGGATGTACGAAGTCGGTCGAAGCGACTCGCTTGTCGGTCGAGATTTTTTCAAGCACTTTCGGAAAGTGATCGGCTCGCGCGTCGTGAGCGTACAACCGCCAAATCGACATCGACGATCCGGCATCCCAGAAAGTGATCCCGGCGGGGCTTATGCTGAGGAATAGCGCGGTCGTGAGCGAACTGGCCCAGACGAATTGGCGGGCGAAGGAGTCGGCGGTTTGAGATGGGGAGATGGGGAGGTGGGGAGATGGGGAGATGAGCGATCGGAGTTTCGAGAAGAACTTGCCGGCGTTGGCGACTCCGATGGCAGTGGCCCAGAAGACGATGGGGACGAGCGGAGCGTGAAAGTGATGTCGTGGGTCGGCGGCCAATTCATTGAGGCAGAGGATTCCGAACAGCGGCAGTCCTACGGCCAAGCGGCTCGGTGACAACAGTGCGATGAAGCCGACTGGCACCAACATCGACAGGGCGTACAGCGCGGTCTTCGCGGTCATCAATTCACTGAGCAGAAAGCTGGGATTCGTCAGCATGTTCTTGGCGACTTCACCCATCGTGTCGCCGAACTTGGAGAAGTACTTCACGTAGTGCAACTCGGCCCCGCCGCGAAACCACGGGATGACAACTCGCGTGGCGAGCAACAGGTACGCGACTCCGAAAACCGCCAGACAACAACCGGCGATGAACTGTTGCCGTTCGGCCGATGGCCGAAAGCCGAAGGCCGAGAGCCGTTGTCCGTTTCTTCCGGCGTCCCACCAAGCGGTCGCCGCCAACCAGACGCCCAGCGAGGCGATGATGATCGAGTAGTCCTCCTTCGCCGACAGCGCGATTGCCAAGAGGATCAATGCGCGACGCAGACGTTTCTCTTCCAGCGCCTCAAAGGCGAACAAGAAGAACGGCACGCAAAAACTTTCCGGCCGGAACGTCTTCAAGTCGACTTCGATGTCCAAAAAGTGCAGCGGGAAGTACAGCAGGTACGCGGCGGATATCAGCAAACTGGCTCGCGCGGAACCGGTCGAACGCTGCGTCATCCGGAAGACGGGGATCGCTCCGAGAGCGAGCGCGGTTGATTCGCACAGCTCCATCAACAGGTGTGACGGCCAGATCAAGTGCAGCGGCAGCAGCAACAAGTGAATGACTTGAATGTGCTCGCCGAGGAACAGTCCTTGATCGAGATAACTGCGGAATCCTTTGCCGTGCCACAGATTCCACAAGTGCTCTTCGTACATCGCGGAGTCGCCGTGCGGGATGCGGAGGTTTTGCCACAGCCGCCAGTTCATGGCGGTGAAGACGACGATGTAGATTGCGATGAGCGCGGCGGTTGCTTTGAGGGTCGCGTGGCGGGAGACGAAAGTGGAGAGAGATTGCGGAGCGGGTTGGGGTAACGCGGAGGCGCGGAGACGCAGAGACGCAGAGGTGGCGAAGGGTTGCACCAGCCAGCCGGCGAGCGCGGTGGCTTGCCAGAATTGTGGGGTGACGAACAACAGATCTCCGAGGCTGGGCCAACCGACGACGAAGGCGAAGAGGCGAGTCAATTCCCAGACTCCCATCAGCCACCACCAGCCGCAGGCAAAGCCGGCGGTGATGAACGAGTCTCTCCAAATCGTGCGATGATGTTGCTGAATTAGTCGCGCGGCGAGTGCCAGTCCGACGGCGGCGATCACGGTCCACAGAGCGAACAGCGGGAGAAAGTCGACCTCGGCGATCGCACCGCCGGATTCGTCGCGTCCGATTCGGCCGCCAAGCAATCCGACAAGCGATTGCCACAGTTCGCGGCTGAAGAAATTCGCCGCCGTCGATTCGGAGCCGAGGATCGTCTGCCCGCTGAGAGTTTGCGCGACGATGCCGCCGAACACACAAAGGATCGAGCCAATCAGCCGTCGCGAAACCGTCGGGGACGAATTCATGCGGGCATCATAGTGGCGGCTGGAATGCCGCCAATGTAGCTTGCCTCAGTGTGGCCCGCTCTCGCCGAGAGCGGGTTGCGAGTGCCGCTCGCGTCTGTTCGTCGAAACTCTTTGAATGAAATGGTGCCGTACTCCACCCTCCCCGCTCTCGGCGCGAGCGGGCCACACAAATTCGACTATGCCGCACCCGTACAGCCACATCCCGGAGTTGATGAACCTCGAAGCCGGCCGCGGTCTCGTGCGGATTCCGGTCGAGCTGGATGTGCCGTTCACGCCGCGAGTCCGAGCGATCGTCGACACGCCGGAGTTCCAGCGACTGGCTCATATCTCGCAATTGGGCTTGGCCTCGAAGGTCTATCCGGGAGCGACACACACACGCTTCGAGCACGCGCTTGGCGTGTTTCTGAACGCTCTAAAATATCTGTGGCAATTGGGGCGCGATTCCCGATTCACCGACGTCGTCGATACGCACCGAGCGGAAGTTCTGATGGTTTCTGCGTTGCTGCATGATCTCGGTCATTGGCCGTACTGCCACCCGATTGAGGACATGGAGTTGCCGGAGTTGCAGCATCATGAAGCCTTCGCCGCCGAGTTCTTGAAGCCGCATCGCGAACTCGCTCAGGTGCTGCGCAGCGAATGGAACATCGACCCGGCCGAGGTACTGGATGTGCTCGAACCGCAGACCGATTCGCAGCCGTTGCGGCTGATGCGGTCGGTACTGTCGGGACCGATCGATATCGACAAGATGGATTATCTCGACCGCGACAGCCTGCACTGCGGCGTGCCGTACGGTCGGCACTTCGACAAGCAGCGGCTCATTCAATCGCTGCTGGTCAACGAAGCGGGGGACGGACTGGCCTTGAGTACGAAAGGCAAGACCGCTGCCGAGCTGATGGTCTTCGCTCGCTATGTGATGTTCAGCGAAGTCTATTGGCATCACGCGGTCCGCTCGGCGACCGCGATGTTCGCCCGCAGTTTCTTTGAACTGCGAAGCCGCTTCGATCTGCGGGCTTTCTTCGAGCTGACTGAATCGGAAACGATTCGCGAGTTGCGATTGGCCGCGCGCGGGACCAATTGCGAATCGCTCACGGAAGGAGTCTTCGGGCCGAAGCGGCGGCTGTTCAAGCGCGTCGTCGAGTTCACGCACTCGCTACATCCCGTGTTGTACTCGCAGCTCGCCGGTCGGCCGTATGAATTCCTCGTGCGAGTCAGTCAGCGATTGTGCGAGTCGTTATCGAGTACGCTCGGCCGCACGCTTTCGCCCGTCGATATTCTGATCGACGCGCCGCCGCCGCATCGCGAGGTCGAATTCAACGTCGCGATCTTCGATCCGAAGGAGAAGTCGTATCAACCGCTCAACCGAGTCTCACCGGTCGTCGAAGCGCTGGCCAAGACGCAGTTCGATGACTTCGTGAAGCGAGTGCGGGTCTTCGCTGATCCGAAGATTGCTGGCGTGCTGAGCGATCTGCCAACATTTCGGGAAGAGTTGCTGCGAGCGCTGACGGAGTAGATCGGATGCCCACGTCCGAACTGCCCGGCCGACCGGACGTGGGCGACCGGTCGGCCGCGTGCAGCGTCACTGCCTTGGCTCGGTCATGGAGTCCTTGTCTGCCCGCGTCGCCCTGGTAGTGTCCTAATTTGTGTGGCCCGGCGTCGCCGACGTCGGGAAGCGGGTTTCGGCGAAACCCGCCCCCACAAATTAGGACACGACCTTCGCCCTGCCTCGAAAACCTCCATCTTGACCCTCTTCGGAAAATCTGGGACAAGCCGCTCCCCTCCGATCAGTCTCGGACGACTGGTCACTGTCCTCTCGTGTTTCATTTCTGCCAGGGATGGCACTATGCGTGGTTGCTCAAATGCCCCGCGTCACTGCGGATTGAATGCCGGCTGGCTCGCATTGTGGCTGAGCTGGTTGAGCCTTTCCGGTTGCGCCAATGTCGTGGAAACACGCAGCATTGAGTCGTTCATCGTCGCGTTGCAAAGCAACGACATGGAGAAGCTCAAGGGTGCGACCTCGTCGGGATTTGGCGAGCGGGCGCTGCGTCAGGATGCTGCGCTCGACGATCTGAAACTGTTGCGGCTGCCGACCGGCGATCTGGAAATCGACAAGGTTGAGCAAGTCTCGCCGACGGTAAAACGCGTCACGGTGGTGATGGGGGAATCGAAGCAGAAGTTGAAGTATCAACTGAAACTCGACCCCAAATCCAAGAAGTGGGTGGTTGACGACATTTACCTCAAGCAAAAGAAAGAAGGGGTCACGGCGACCAAATCGGTCACCGAGCAAATGGACCTGCTCCTTTCGATGCGTGAGTTCCTCGACGCTTGGAAGAACGGCGATCGGGACGATGTGCTTCGCACGGTGACTCCCGAGTTTGCCGACACGCTGCGACCGTTGCCTCCGGCGTACTTGAATCGGTTGACGCAGCAAGTCGTCGGCAAGCAGAAGACCGGCAACCGACTGCAACCGCGAGCACAACTGGATGAAGACACGGCCCACGTTCGATTGCCGATCGCGGTGGGAGAGCTCTGGCTGACAGCCAAGCGTACCGACGGTCATTGGCTGGTGGACGAAGTCGAGGTCAATTCACGCGATGAGAAGGCCGCCATTCCGTCAACTCGGCAACTGGCGCAAGTGACTCACGCGGCGACAGCCTTCCTGAATGCGTATCACTCCGGAGACAAGCCGCTGCTGCGAACGCTCTGCACGGAGAAGTTCTACAACGGCAGTCTCGCCCCGGCGAACTTGTCGCAGGTGCCCCTGCCCAGCGGTGATGTTCCCGCAGACAGCGTGCAGATTCACATGGCGTCGCAAGGCTTCTCAACTAGCGATCCGCAAGAGGCGCAGCTTCGCGGGAAGCATTCGGACTTCGTTGTCGAAGGGCCGAGCGAAGTGCTCAAGCTGAGTCTTCTTCGCGAAGAAGCCGACGACTCCGATCACACCGCGAAGTACCTGATCGAAGAAGTGACCTTGTACGAACTCGATAGCCGGCAAGAGAAGCGGCTGTCCGCGCTCTTCACCGCACATGCACTGGTGCAGATCTATGCCGAGGCATTGGCCTCGCGTGATCTCGACACGTTGCGATCGAATTCCACTCCCGATTTCTCACGTCGCGTGTGGCAACACTTGCACGCCGGGACGTTGCATGAAATGCCGATGAATGAGATTGAAGACGCAACGCCGAAGATCCAATCAACGGTCTTTGCGGGATCGCTGACCGAAGTGACGGTGACACAAGGCGCGCGAGCACTGACCTACATGCTGCACGATCGCCAGGGCGAATTGCTGGTCGACGACGTGTTGATGCCCACGATCGGCCGCCCCAGTTCGCTCAAGGCGACGCTGGAGTACATGTTGCCGGTGCTCGATTTCGCCTCCGGCCTCCGTTTGGAACAGATCGACGTTCTGCAACGCAACTCCTCACGCGACTTCAACCGGTTGGTGTGGCAAGTCACTCCCAAGCTTCCCAGGATTGGACACG
>JAYVQJ010000525.1:0-7373 GCA_043777235.1 Planctomycetia bacterium | reverse complement strand
ATCGAGACCCACCGGAATTTCACACAAGTGGTGGGTCTCGATGACTCGACCGCACCCTACGTTTGACAAACTCGCCTGCCCTGCTGAAACCGCCGGTTCCGCTCGCATCCGCTCCAGAGACGGTTTACCGTTCTCGACCGCATACGCGATCTCTTGAAAATGAGCACTCGGCAATCGACATGACCGGCCCCAGCCATCCTGAATCCGTCACCCACTCCGGCTCGCTGACGATGCGTGTGGACGGACTGCTTGAGCACGCCGAGACCCTCGCGCGAACACCAATCACTGCGGCCGAGTATTACGGTCAAGTGCTCGGTGAGTTGGCCGACATTCTTGTGGCTCATAGCGTCGCCGTGTGGTCTGTCCGAGACGACAGCGCGTCGCTGCTGTTCGATACGCTGGGTGACACGGATCGAGATCGCATCGCCGCATCGGTCGAGCCAGTCGGACGACTCGAACCCGACCGCACGGTGATTGTTCCGCCGGGCATCAGTGGGCGCTGGCCGAACGCGACCGAGTTCGCTCGTTGCATCGCGTGTGTTTCGGTCGCTCCGTCGTTGCGATTGGCGCTCGATGTCCGTCTGTCTGAGACGGCACAACGCGGCGAGAACATCGCCGATATCGTGTCGGCGGTGGCTGCGATCATCGTCGAGTTTCATCGCGGCCGGCAGCTCACACGAATGTTCTCGCTGTCGGCCGAACGGGATCGAGTCGCCGATCTGTGTCAGACATTGCATAGAAACTTGGATCGCCGACGCATCGCAAACGATCTGGCCAACGACGGTGCCACCGCGTTACGAGTCGACCGAGTCAGCGTGTTGCTGGCGGATGAATCCGGATTTCGGTTGGAGTCCGCGACCGCCGTCCAAGATTTGAATCGCCGCGCCAACGCCAGCCGGGCCATCGAGTTGCTTGTGAGTCATCTGCGTTCTCAGGGCAGTTCATTGCCGTGGACGTCAGCCGATTCGAAACACGAGGCCGCGCGCGCGTATTTGCAAGAATCTGGTGCGACTCGTGTGCGAATCGAACCGCTCGGCCCGAAAACGGGTTCATGGGACGGTGCCTGCGGAGCGGTCGTGTTCGAGTCTTTCGGCGACGAACCGCTCAATCCCGACTTCGACGGCGTCGCGGAAGTCTGCCGACATGCCGCGACCGCGCTCGCGAATGCAATCGCGTTTGAATCTCACGGTCTCAGCGGCCGCTGGTTGCGATGGAAGTCATTGGCTCGATCCCGTCCGGCACGCACGATCGCAAGTTTGATGGCGGTCGCGTCGGTCCTCTTGCTGATCATCCCCGCTCACTTGGAGCTTGAGGCTCACGGCCAAGTTCATCCGGCGCGGCGACGGCAGATCTACGCGCCGGCCGACGGCATCATCACGCAAGTCGCGGTCAACAATGCCGCGAAAGTTGCGATGGGCGAACAGCTCGTCGTGATGCGCAATCCGGAACTCGATCTCGAAGAGCAGCGCATTCGTGGCGAGATCGCGACGACGAACGCGAAGCTGGCGGCCGTCCGAGCCGCTCGCAGTGATCCCGATCGACGAGGTTCCAACTCGTCGAGCGCAGGACAGCTTGCTGCGGATGAAGAAGAACTCAAGCAGACTTCGGCGAGTCTCGCCCGTCAGCTCGACATCGTGAATCGCCGAGTCGCCGAACTAACGCTGCGCTCGCCGCTGGCAGGACAAGTGGTGCGTTGGGACATGATTCGCTCGCTCGAATCGCGGCCGGTGCGACAAGGACAACTGCTGATGCAGGTGGTCGATCCCGCCGGTCCGTGGCAGATCGAATTGCGAATCCCCGATCGTCATGTGCGGCATGTTCTCGCCGCTCAGGCTGCCGTGAACGACGAACCGGGCGGCGTGCCGGTACGGTTTTTGTTCCGCATGTCGCCGCGGGCGACGTATTCCGCGAAGCTCGCGGAAGTTCATCTCGCGACGGACTTGGATCAAGAAGGTGAACTCTCAACTCTTGCGACGGTGACGCTCGACCCGAAGGAGATGCCTGATCTTCGTCCTGGCTCCAGCGTGATCGCCAAAATTGATTGCGGTCACTGCTCGCTGGGTTACGTTTGGCTTCGCGAGTTGCTCGAATTCCTCCAAACTCGCGTCCTATTCTGACCGGCCGCTGGCCGTTGTCCCCAACAATTGAAATCTCATGCCCGACGCCAAACAAACAATCCTCGCCGCGATTCGCCGACACCATTTGCCCGAAGCGCCGCTGCCGAGTCTCGATCAACCTTGGATCGAATATCCCGACCTGCACGCTCAATTTGCATCGGTGTTGGAATCGGTGGGTGGCCGAGCCGTGTTCGTTTCCGATGTCTCCGCTGTGAATTCTGAGTTGGCCGCATTGTCCAATTGGGCCGACGCCAAGAAGACGGTGTCGTTGGTCGATGGCGTCAGCGGCAACACGGACCTCGGAATGATCGACGACCCACACGCCACCGAGGACATCGACTTCGCGATCCTCCCTGGCGAATTCGCGGTCGCTGAAAACGGAGCTGTCTGGATCACCGACTCGGCGGTGAAGCATCGTGCGATCTATTTCATCGCCCAGCATCTCGCGCTGGTCGTCTCCGCAGGCGATATCGTCTCGAACATGCACGAAGCGTATCGCCGCCTCTCGTTCGACTCACCGCGCTTCGGAGCGTTCATCTCCGGCCCATCGAAGACCGCCGACATCGAACAATCGCTCGTCATCGGCGCTCACGGCCCTCGCTCGATGACGGTCTTCGTTGTCGGTTAAGTGCCGCCGAGTTTTTTGATCGACGGCATTTCGCTTCACGGACCACATTGTCGACGCGGTTCAAAAACCAATGCGCAGTGCTCTGCTGTCAACGAATCAATCGGTCGTAATCGGCGTGCGAGCTGATCCAGAACCACGTGATTGTGTCACCGTCGATCAGTCCCAAGGCACGCCAGCCCAAGGCGACACGGACCGAGTACAACAACTCGTTCCCATGGATGCGTTTGAATTGCAAGCTGGGTTGAGCGGGGTTCTGCCACCAAAGCTGATACGCCTTTCGAGCAGACGTTTGGATGGCCAGCGGCAGACGGTGAAAAGAATCACGGAATTCGTCGTTGGTGCTGGAGTTCACAGGTCGTCGAAGCCTTGATCACTGATTCGACCAGCCGCGATGTCCAAGCGAACTTTGGACGCCAAGCCCGACAGCGTCTCCTGCGAGTTGCCGAACGCCGTATCCCAACGGCGTTCGTCTTCAAGCTCGTCGAGAATCAGTGACGCAATCGCATCTTGGTCAGACTCGGACAGCTTTTGGGCTTCCGAGAAAGCTTGTTCCAGCAACTGAGTCATGCGACAACCTCGATTCGATCATCCTAGGCACCGGTGGTGGCCGGAGTGGCGATCGCGGCGGCTCCGACGAGTTCGCCTTTTGGCTTCGCTGGTTCGGCGGCGGCTTCGGTGGAGCCGTCGAAGGCGAGATGTTTCTGATCGCCGGTCTCAGTGACTCGGACGGTGATCGTGTTCATGCCGACGAAGGTGCCACGCAGCAATTCTTCGGAGAGCGGGTCTTCCACCCATTGCTCGACCGAGCGGCGCAGTGGGCGAGCTCCGTAATCCAAGTCGCCACCTTTGTCGATCAGGAACTCACGAGCTTCATCCGTGAGGACGAGCTTGAGTTTTCGCTCGCCGAGACGTTCGCGAACTTTCACGAGTTCGATTTCGACGATGTTCTTCAGGTTGTCGCGGGTCAGGTGGCGGAAGACGACAACCTCGTCGATACGGCCGAGGAATTCGGGTTTGAATTCCTTCTCGACTTCCTGCATCAGGCGAGTCTTCATGCCTTGGTACGTCGCATCTTCATCCTTCTTGGCGAAGCCGAAACCGCCGCCGGACTTGATGACTTCGGCTCCCGTGTTGGTCGTCATGATCAGGATGACGTTTCGGAAGTCGATCTTGCGGCCGAAGCTGTCGGTCAAGTGACCCTCTTCCATGATCTGCAACAGCATGTTGTAGACGTCCGGGTGAGCCTTCTCGATTTCATCGAGCAGCACGACGGCATACGGGCGACGGCGAATCTTCTCGGTGAGCTGACCACCCTCCTCGTAACCGACGTAGCCGGGAGGCGCGCCGATCAAGCGGCTGATGTTGTGCTTCTCCATGTATTCAGACATGTCGATCTGCACGAGGGCGTCTTCGTCGCCGAACATGAACTCGGCCAGCGTTTTCGCGAGCAGTGTTTTGCCGACGCCGGTCGGACCGCAGAACAGGAACGCACCGGTCGGGCGTTTCGGATCCTTCAGGCCGCTGCGGCTGCGACGCACGGCTTTCGAGACTTGCTTGATCGCTTCGTCCTGGCTGATGACGCGCTTGTGCATCTCCTGCTCCATTTCGAGCAGTCGCACGGTGTCTTCGCTGGAGAGCCGCGTCAGCGGGATGCCAGTCATCTTGGCGACGACTTCGGCGATGACTTCCGCATCGACCGTGCCGTCGGCTTCCTTGGACTTCTCTTTCCACTCGCGAGTGATCGTGTCTTTCTTCTTCTTGAGCTTGTCGGCTTGGTCGCGAAGCTGAGCCGCACGTTCGAAGTCCTGATTGGCGACCGCCTCTTCCTTCGACTGATTGAGCTTCTCGGATTCGACTTCGAGTTCCTTCAAATCGGGCGGACGGACCATTGACTTCAAACGGATGCGAGCACCCGCTTCGTCAATGACGTCGATCGCCTTATCCGGCAAGCAGCGAGAGGTGATGTAGCGCTGCGACAGTTCAACAGCCTTCTCCAACGCTTCGTCGGTGTACGTGACGTGATGGTGCTGAGCGTATCGCTCGCGCAGACCCTTGAGAATTTGGATCGCGTGTTCCGGGCTGGGAGGCTCGACGACGACGGATTGGAAGCGGCGTTCGAGCGCGTGATCCTTCTCGATGTACTTGCGGTATTCGTCGAGCGTTGTCGCGCCGATGCACTGCAACTCACCACGGCTGAGCGCGGGCTTGAGCACGTTGGCGGCGTCGATCGCACCTTCCGCACCGCCGGCACCGACAAGCGTGTGGAGTTCGTCGATGAACAAGATGGTGTTCTTCGCGCGACGGACTTCGTTCATCACCGCCTTGATTCGCTCTTCAAACTGGCCGCGATACTTCGTGCCGGCGACCATCATGGCGAGGTCGAGCACCACGATCCGGCGATCGCGAAGCAGTTCGGGGACGTTGTTATCGACGACCATCTGAGCAAAGCCTTCGACGATCGCGGTCTTGCCGACGCCCGCTTCGCCGAGCAGCACGGGGTTGTTCTTCTGACGTCGAATGAGAATTTGAATGACTCGTTCGATTTCGTTTTCGCGGCCGATGACCGGATCGAGCTTCCCTTGCCGAGCGAGTTCCGTGAGGTCGCGGCCGAAGCTGTCGAGAGCGGGCGTCTTGCTCTTGCCTTGTTTCTGACCCTGTCCGCCTCCGCCTCCGCCACCTCCACCTCCGCCGGAGCGTTCAGTTTGCTCGCCACCCTCGACGCCGTGGCCCAGCAGGTTGAGCACTTCCTCGCGGACGTCTTCCAGCTTCAAGCCGAGGTTCATCAGCACTTGAGCGGCGACACCCTCTTGTTCGCGCAGCAGGCCGAGCAACAGGTGCTCGGTGCCGACGTAGTTGTGGTTCAGATTGCGAGCCTCTTCCATCGCGTACTCGATGACTTTTTTGGCTCGCGGCGTTTGCGGCAGTTTGCCCATCGTGACCATGTCCGGTCCGGACTGGACGATCTTCTCGACTTCGAGGCGAATCTTGCGGAGATCGACATCCAGCCGCTTCAAGACGTTGGCGGCGACGCCCGAACCTTCTTTGACTAAGCCGAGCAAGACGTGCTCGGTGCCGATGTATTCGTGGTTGAAGCGTTGAGCCTCTTGATTGGCCAACTGCATGACTTTGCGAGCACGGTCCGTGAATCGCTCGTACATTCCGTTTCTCCTCGAAACTCGCGAGCGAGTGTTGCTCGAATCGCGGTGGTTTTCCGGTGGTGATCGTTTGGGATAAGTCAGAGTCTAGCTCGTAAATCGGAGCCGCAGCCGAGCCATTTTGGCTCGTTTTGGCAGTCGGACCAGGGGAAAGCACACCCCGCGCCGCCAGCCGCGAATCTGGTCCACGTCGCTCGCTTCCAATCCTTTTCCACGGCAACTGGCCGGGAGCCTCAACAGCTCAACCGTATGAGCCACTTCACCCTCAGTCATCGTCGCGGCAGGAGTGTAGTTGCTGTCCCGGAATTGCGGCAAGGTTGCCCTTCCGAGGCCGTTTCTGACAAAGATACGCGATGCGATCGCAGAAAAATTGGCGACTCAGCCGACCGTCACGGCTTCCAGTATGACTGGAGCGGAAGGCTGACTCGCGGCCTCGGGAAGGCTTTCGAGAGTGACCGTCAATGCCGCCAGTTTGGAGTGGGCGTGTTGAGTCACTCGCGCGAACTGAGTCAGTGGCAATCGCGGCATCAGGTCTCGCAGCATCGCGGCCGGAAGCGGCTCGCCCGTCCAGAGCAATCGCTTGAGCGACGGGAAGTCGCCGTCCTTGATGGATTCACTGCGAGCCAACTCGGCGAGCAGTCCATGATTGGTCAACCAATCGGTCAACTCGTGCGTACGAACAAAGGCCGCGAGCCGCTGCGGTCGCGCCAATAATTCTTGAGGGACCATGTGCAATTCAGCACCAGCGCCAAGGGCCGCGAACATCACGGCTACGGACAGCGGTGAGAGCAACGGAAGAGCGGCGATTCGGTTGTGCTCTTGCAGGCCGCTAACGGAAAGCGAACTCTTGAGGAACGCCAACACTTCGGCGTGTGAAACACTGGTCGCCGATCGAGAACCAGGCGAAACCGCCATTGCTTCATACACCGGCGAGGCAGCGATATCAGCGACGTCGCTGGCAAGTTCGCCGCTGCCAAAAAATCGCAGAGCGGGTGAATTCGTTGTCGCACGGCAGGCGAGAGGTTCGTTTGAATGACGCAGAACATTCAGTCCCGAAAATGCCGACGCGAAGTATTCTCCCTCGATCGGTAGCGCTTCGAGTGTTCCGATGGAGACTCGTGACAACAAGTTCGCTCCCAGACAATGCACGGCGAACAACTCGTCGAGCACCAGCCGCGCCGAACGAGAGGCGAGAATGACAGCCGGTTGAACATCGCTCAGGATGTCATTCAACAGATTCGCCGAGGCAGTGATGTCCAACGGGACCGCCACGCAACCGGCCTTCAAGATTCCGAGAACCGCAATCAATGTGTTCGGCGAGTTCGGCATCAACACGGACACTCGGTCGCCGGGACAGCAGCCGGTGGCTCGCAGCGCCTGCGCCAGTTGATTCGTCAGCCGATCCAGTTCGCCATAGGGAATCCGTTCGTCTTTCCAAACGATCGCGATTTGTTCCGGCCGAGCGACTGCCTG
>JAYVQJ010000524.1:0-1925 GCA_043777235.1 Planctomycetia bacterium | reverse complement strand
GCCGCGACATGGCGCTCGTCGCCATGCACTTCGATCTCGACCCCGCGCAGCCGATTGCGGACGCGGCCACCAAGGCCCAGGCGTCCCGCCAACCGCGCAATCGCCGGCCGGACACCGAGGCCCTGCACTCGTCCTTCCAGAATGATGCGTCGTGCGATGGACATGAAGGGAAGCCTTTGGGGAAATGACGAATGACGAATGACGAAGCTCGAATAAACGGGGCCGCAATAACTCGACGATGTTGCTGTCCGTCAATCGGACAATCAGCCGGAACGCGCTAGCGTCCGGTTCGGAAGGTCGATCGACTCTCAAACCGGACGCTAGCGCGTTCCGGCTAATGGGTCTGTTGAAATCACGAAGTCATCACAGCTCAATTCCTGATGACCAATGACTCGCTTCGTCATTCGTCATTCGTCATTGAATGCCCCACCAACCGTTCTCGCGCTCGTTCGAGGTACTCGCACCAAGCCTCGATGCCCGTGCCGTGCAACGCGGCGGTGGCGAACACGTCCAAGTGCGGTTGAATCCGCCGAGCGTCTTCGACAGCTTGGTCGATCGAGAACGGAACGTAGGGCAGCAAGTCCGTCTTGTTGATGACCAGCACTTGGCTGGTCCGAAATGCCTTCGGATATTTCGCGGGCTTGTCGTCTCCTTCTGGAACGCTGAGCACGATCACGCGCAAGTGCTCACCCAAGTCGTGCGACGAAGGGCACACGAGGTTGCCGACATTTTCGACGAAGAGAAATTCGACATCCGGCACCGCCAACGCCTCCCAGCCGCGCTGCACCAGCGCGAGATCGAGATGACACGCTCCGCCCGTCGTGAGCTGCACGGCGGGAACCAGCGGAGTCAGCCGTTGCGCGTCGCGATCGGTGGCGATGTCTCCGACCAAAACAGCCATCGAGCGTCGTCCTTGCCAGTGCCGAGCGGTCGCTTGCAGCAACGACGTCTTGCCGGAACCGGGAGACGACAGCAGATTCACAACCAGCGTCCCTTGCCGCGCGAATCGCTCACGAGCTTCCGCCGCGGATTGCTTCGCGACGGCTTGCACATCGCGAGCCACGGTGATGGTGCGGTAGGTCATGCTGAAACTTCTCCGTGCGGACAGATTTCGTCGATCGTCACGTTCATCAAGCGGAATTCGTCGCCACGAATGACGCTCGTGTCACGGCTGCCGCAGTTGGGGCAGAGAAAATGAAAACCCTCCAATTCAAACTCGGTGGTGCAGGACTGGCAGCGCGCGGTCAGCGGGACTTCGTCGATGACGAGTGCCGCGTCGCGGTGACGGCCTGTCGCGACCAACTGAGTGAAGGCTTCTTTGACCAACAGCGGTTCGACGCCGGAGAGCGGGCCGATCTCGACGCGAACTTCCACGGCCGTGCGTCCGTGATTCGACACGACGATGCGGTCCACTTGCTCCAGCAGCGATCGCACGAGCGAGAATTCATGCACGGGCGAACTCCTCCGACAATTGAGTCGCCAGTTGCCGGCACGCGGCACGCACGAGCGGCGAGGGTTCGCTGCCGGGTTGGAACTCACAACCACCGATGCCCCAAATCTCGACGAGCGGTGGCAATCGCTGCAACGTGGCCGCGAGAGACAACACTTCGGTCAGCCCAAGCTGATGACTGTTCGATGACCGCGTCCGCACCAGTTCGTCCGTCGGCCAAATCCAACGTCGCAGTTGGCCGACTGTCAGCGGCGAGTCGCAGGCATCGCACACAATCAGACGCTCCACGTTGTCCAATTCCTCAACCAAATCGAGCGGTGACGACAACTGCCGGATCGCGACCCCGGGTGATTGGCCACCAAGTTGCCGTTCCAATTCTTCTGCGACGACCCAACCCGCTTGATCGTCGCCATGAGCGCTGCCAAGTCCGACGAAAAGTAGACGGGTCACTCCGTGACCCGAATTCCGGTCACGG
>JAYVQJ010000523.1:0-7375 GCA_043777235.1 Planctomycetia bacterium | reverse complement strand
GCGTATGCCAAAGCGGGGGCGCGGATGAACGACGCCGCTGAACGAGACCACTGGGGTCACACCTTCAGCGTCCTGATGGGCGGCGGCCGACTGCCGCGCGGCATCGTCGTCGGCTCATCCGACGCACACGGAGCCTACGTTTCCGAGCGTCCGCTCTCTCCCGAAGATGTCGCCGCGACGGTTTATCACCATCTCGGCATCGACGGCCAACACGCCACCTTCCCCGACCGAGCCGGCCGCCCGATGCACCTCGTCGAAACCGGCGAACCGATTCGGGAATTGGTCGGGACGGCCTGACCGATAAACGACGCCATCCTCGAATCGTGGCGTGCGTCCAGTTTACTCCGCCGGAGGCACAATGAGACGGGTGATCCACCGTTCGGCTTAATCCGCAACACCCGTAATTTCATGTGCGTTCATCTTCTGAACCAACAATTGTTGGAATTCATCAAACGCGGCGTCTGATGAGAACATCGCGGCAGAGAGGCATTCGAGTCCACGCGCGTGTTGTATGTAGAGGAGTCTCGCTCCAGTGATCGCGGAACCTCTCACGCCCAGACGAACCCCACGGAGATCTCGGTACAGCACGGACGTTTCCAGCGACGACCACCACGACTTTGGAATCAGAAGGTCTTCTTTGCCGAATGCAACCCGTCCTCGCCGAAACGACAACCACGCTCCCATTCCCAGACAGAACATCGACACCCCGGCAACGAAGCCATAGAAGACTGTTGCAGCAAACGGAGTAAAGGGAATGCCATTGAGAATTAAGCCTCGTTCATTTGCAACGAACTGATAGCCGAACACAATTGCGCTCGTTGCGAAAAACAACGACCAACCGAAAATCGCCGTGCGCGAGAGGTTGTAGTCGAATTCACGTTCCCAAAGCGGCGATTCACTGGAGCTGTGGTTCATTTCGATTCTGTGCTCATGACGGCCAATCGTTGGGATAGCACGGATTGGTCGGTGGCCAAGTCTGGTTGGACGGATGTCAAAGTGCCAATGGCCCTTTGGTTTGTCAATCGCGATTCGATTGAAGGAAAGTGGGTAGGCATGATCTCTCGCGTTCGAGATATTCCATTATCTGGAATGCACGATATCGTGGCTAAACCGTCTGGTTGTGCGTCCCTCCGAGAGTGACCTTCCATGCTCGACTCTGTTTTCCATAGTGCCTGTGGCCAATGCCGGGTTGGCATCATGGTCGTCGTCTGGTTGGCCGTGTTGTCGAATTCGGCGTCTCGTGCGGATGACGCTGCTGGCGTACGACTCTTCCGCGAGAAGATTGAGCCGGTGTTGAAGGCTCAGTGTTATGCGTGTCACTCGCAGCAGGCAGAGGAAGTGAAGGGTGGGTTGCGGTTGGACTCGCGCGCGGTGGTGTTGCGGGGCGGGGACAGCGGGCCGGCGGTCGTGGCCAAGAAGAACGGCGAGAGTCTGTTGATTCAGGCGATTCGACACGAAGGGGGGCTGGAGATGCCGCCCAAGAAGCCGAAGCTGTCGGACAAGACGATTGCCGACTTCGTGAAGTGGGTCGAGATGGGTGCTCCCGATCCGCGCGAGACCGAGCCGTCGGAGAGTTCGCAGCTTGAAGAAGCTCGGAAACATTGGGCGTTTCAGCCGATTCGGAGGATGGGCACTCCTGCCCGTCCTGCGGTTCTGAGCGAGGAGAAGACGGGCAAGAGTGCCCATCCTCCGAAGCACGTTCTGATTCGGCGAGTCACGTTTGACTTGATCGGCTTGCCACCGACTCCGGACGAGACCGAGGCGTTCGTCAGTGATGTGTCGGTTGATGCTTACGAAAAGGTCGTCGATCGGTTGCTCGGCAGTCGGCACTTTGGTGAGAAGGCAGCTCAGCAGTGGCTCGATGTCGTGCGGTTCGCGGAGACCGAGGGATTCGAGTACGACCGCCACATTCCCGATGCGTGGCGGTATCGCGATTACGTCATCGACTCGTTCAACAAGGACAAGCCGTTCGATCGGTTTCTGACCGAACAACTCGCCGGTGACGAGATCGAACCGGAGAACCGCGAGTGTCTCACCGCGTCGATCTTTCATCGGCTCGGCCCGGTGCGGCGCAATGCGGGGAACACCGACATCGCGCTGAGTCGCAACGAAGTGCTGACCGAACGAACCGATATCCTGGGCGCGGCGATTCTGGGGCTGACGGTCGGGTGTGCTCGCTGCCACAACCACAAGCTGGAGCCGATCACTCAGAAGGATTATTACCGCTTGCAGGCGTATCTCGCGGCGACTGAGGAACACAACCTCGTGCTCGCGACTGCTGACGAACAGCAGGCATGGGAAGCCGCGACGAAGAAGGGCAAAGAAGAAATCGCTCGCGTGCAAAAGCAGGCTCAGGCGGCGACGACCGCCGCCGAGAAAGATCGGCTCGCTCGAGTGATCGAGGACTTGGAAGAAAAACTCCCCGCGCCGCTGCCGACCATTCCGAGCACTCACAACGACTTCGCCAAGCGGACGGCGATTCATGTCCTCAAGCGTGGCGTGTGGGAGAAAAAGGGCGAGCCGGTCCAGCCCCGTCCGCTCAGTGTGTTGGTCGCCGACGATGTCGCCGAACTCTCGCCCGGCGAAACGCAACCGCGCACGCAGTTGGCAAAGTGGCTGACGTCACCCGAACACCCGCTGACCGCGCGAGTCATCGCGAATCGCATCTGGCAACAACATTTCGGAGTCGGCCTCGTGAAGACGGCGAACGACTTCGGCCTCAAGGGCGAGAAGCCGAGCGATCCCGAACTGCTCGACTGGCTGGCCGCCACACTGATCGACAACGGTTGGCGGTTGAAGCCGCTGCATCGGCTGATGGTGTTGAGCAATGCCTATCGGCAGAAGAGTGGCGAGTGGCGAGTGGTTAGTGGCGAGAAAAGCAACGCAACTGCGTCGGCTTCCAACTCGCCACTCGCCACGAACCACTCGCCACTCTTCCCTGTCCGCCGCCTCTCCGCCGAGGAAATCCGTGACTCGATGCTGGCTGTCTCTGGGCGGCTCAATCCCAAGGCCGGAGGACCGAGCGTGATCGTTCCTGTCGATCCTGAATTGGTGGACCTGCTCTACAAGCCGTCGCAGTGGGCGATCACGTCGGACGTGACCGAGCACGACCGGCGGTCGGTTTACTTGATTGCCAAACGCAACCTGCGGCTGCCGTTCTTCGAGAACTTGGACGCTCCCGCATTGCAGACCAGTTGTGCTCGCCGCGAATCGAGCACTCATCCGCCGCAAGCGTTGGAACTGTTGAACGGATCGCTGGCGAACGATTTGGCTCAGGCGTTCGCGAAGCGACTCGAACGGGAATGCGGCAGCGAACCCGAAAAGATCATCGACCGAGCATTCCGATTGGCACTCGGCCGCGCACCCACATCGAATGAACTTCAGCGGTCTTCAGATTTTCTCCGCGAGCAGCCGCTGAGAGAGTTCACTTTGGCCCTCTTCAACCTCAACGAGTTTTTGTATGTCCGATGACTTTGGATTGCGGTGTGTCAGCACCGCTTTGGATTGCGCTTCCAACTCCGCGAACTTTGCGCCTCTGCGTGAGGGTTTTTTTCACGCAGAGGCGCAGAGTCCGCAGAGAAAAACGGAGCTGACACACCGCACTCCAAAGGTCCACGCGAAGCCGACACGCACGCGGCGGGAGTTTGTCCGCGAGTCCTGCTGCGGGTTCGGTGGACTCGCACTCACATCGTTGTTGCACGACGAGCAGCTTCGCGCGGCAAGCTCGAATCCGCTGGCGGCAAAGCGTCCGCATCGGCCGGCGAAGGCGAAGTCCGTGATTTTTCTCTTTATGGCTGGTGGTCCTAGTCACGTCGAGACGTTCGATCCAAAGCCGCTGCTCAACAAGCTGAATGGTCAGAAGCGGCCGGACGAGTTCGGTGAGGCGCAGTACCAA
Source organism: Planctomycetia bacterium (assembly GCA_043777235.1). Lineage (GTDB taxonomy): Bacteria > Planctomycetota > Planctomycetia > Planctomycetales > Planctomycetaceae > SXKJ01. The sequence continues at coordinate 3,480 of JAYVQJ010000523.1, read as the reverse complement.
TTCGTGCATACCGACGCGCGATTGCTCGGAACGAAGCGAACGTTTCGCAAATACGGCGAGAGTGGCATCGAGGTGTCGGATTTATTTCCACACACGGCGACGTGCATCGACGACATCGCGGTGCTGAGGTCGTGTCACGGCGACAGCGTGGTCCACTCGGCCGCGCAGTACGAGCTGTTCTCCGGCCGCGTCGTCCCTGGTTTTCCCAGCATGGGTTCGTGGCTGCTGTACGGCTTGGGTGCGGAGAGCCAATCACTGCCGTCGTACGTCGTGATGCCCGATCCGAAGGGAGCACTCGAAGCTGGCCAGCCGATGTACGCGCACGGGTTCCTGCCGGCGATGTATCAGCCGACCATGTTTCGACCCGGTGATCGCCCGGTGCTCAATTTGGATTTGCCCAAGCACGTCACGGCTCAGCAACGTCGCCGGACATTGCAGTTCTTGCGCAGCTTAAACGAGTCCTCGCTCGATCCCGCCGATGAGGAGTTCAACGCGCGGATCAATGCCTACGACGTCGCGTTCCGAATGCAGACCGAAGCTCCCGAAGTGTTTGATCTGTCGCGCGAACCGCAGGAGACGCTCGACCTCTACGGCATCGGTTCGGAGCCGACCAACGATTACGGCCGCCGCTGTTTGTTCGCGAGGAAACTGGTCGAGAATGGAGTCCGATTTGTGTGCGTCGTCTCCGGTGGCGGCCCCGGCAACATGCAGTGGGACGCCCACGGCGACATCGAAGAGAATCACCTTCGCAAAGCGGCCGAGACCGACCAACCGGTCGCCGCGCTGCTACGCGACCTCAAGCGACGCGGTTTGCTCGACAGCACGCTGGTGCTGTGGGGCGGCGAGTTTGGACGCTCGCCGGATGCGCAATCGGGAACAGGCCGCGATCATCACAATCTCGGCTTCTCGATGTGGATGGCTGGCGGCGGAATTCGCGGAGGTCAAGTTGTCGGAGCAACGGATGCGATTGGACTCAAGGCGATCGAGAAGCCCTGCCACTTCCGCGACATCCACACGACGATCCTGCATCAGCTTGGACTCGATCAGCATCAACTGACGTATCCGCATCTCGGACGTGATGAGCGGCTGACGTTTCTAGAAGGGCGAGTCATCGACGAGATCGTGTAGAACGGTCGCTCTCGAGGCCACTTCAACCCAGCACGACGCGCCAGCAAGGGATTGTTTATACAATGTTTTGACCACTCGCCGGCGCGTCGTGCTAGCCAGTTTGATCCATAGAAGTCGTACACAGTGTGTCAAGTTTGATGAGCCGCACTCGCTCGCGCGTTCCGGCTGATTTTCCGCGTGACAGACAGCAACATCGGAAAGTTGTTGCGGCTTCGGTACTAGGTGATGACATGCAGCCCGCTCCCGAATTGAAACTTGGCTCCGACATCGACGATGGTCGTGACCGTCTGGACGTGGTCGTGCCGAGTTGGCTGGCGTCGATCATCATGCACGTCGTCGTATTCTTCGCGATGGCAATGATCCTGAGAGGCTGCTCATCTTCCGGTACCGTCGGATCGAAAGCGGGCGACGGTACGTTTCGAGAAATCGGGTTGCACGTCGCGAAAGAAGCCGTCGACAAACCCGCCGAGCAGAACGCCGAACCGAATCCCAACGATGCACTGACTCGCGACGACGGCACGCCGCAGCTTGAGAAGTCGATCGTCGGCGACGACAAGGCGATCAGCGACTTGCTCAGCACCCCGACGAATTCCGCGCTGCCGTTGCTCGGCCCTGGCCCCGCCGCGTCATTGAGATCACCGACCGATGCCAAGGATCTCATCAAAGCCACCGGCCGACGTCCCACGGGAGGCGAGGAAACTTCGGGACTCGGCCAAACGAGCTTCTTCGACATCGCCGCGAAAGGAAATCGTTTTGCTTATGTCGTCGACCGTTCCGGCAGCATGTACGACCACGGCGCGATTCGAGTTGCCAAAGAAGAACTTGTCGTCAGCCTCGCAGCACTCGAACAGACGCAGCAGTTTCAGGTGTTGTTCTACAACCAAGGTCTGCTGGAACTGACCGGCAACGGCGACCGCCCGCAAATGCAATGGGCCACCGACATCAATCGCACACTCGCTCGTCAGTTCATCTCCAACGTGCAACCCGACGGCGGCACCGATCACTTGCCCGCCTTGAAGAAAGCTCTGCGATATCAGCCTGACCATCTCTTTTTACTGACCGACGCTGATCAGCCGATCCTGTCCGCTCGCGAACTGCACGAGATTAAAACGACCAACAACGGTCGCACGAAAATTCACTGCGTCGAATTCGGCAAAGGCCCGGAACTCGCGGGTGACAATTTTCTGAAGAAGCTCGCCCGCGACAACGACGGCACGTACCGCTATCGCGACGTGACAAAGTTCGGACGGCGGTGACGTAGCCCTGTCGCTCCGCGATAGGAACGCCGAGCCACCATCGAATCGAATGATCTCTGCCAGATTCCATCAACTCGCCGTTCGGCATTCCTGTCGCGGAGCGACAGGGCTACTTGTTGCGTTGCCCTTCATCAAACCTCATGCCATCATCGCCGCACCATGATTCTCGATCTCTTCAAATTGGATGGCCGAGTCGCCGTCGTGACCGGTGGCCGCCGTGGCTTGGGACAGTCTATGGCTTGGGGACTGGCCGAGGCCGGCGCGGACATCGTCTGCGTCTCGAAGCACGGTCAAGCGGATGACGCTCGACGATTGGTCGAATCGGCCGGGCGACGATTCTTCGACATCCAAGCGGACCTGTCCGACCCAGAGCAGCGGCGCGGATTGATCGACAAGGCCATTGGGCTCGCTGGTCAGGTCGATATCCTCGTCAACAACGCTGGCGACGGAGTCCGTCAACGGCCAGAGATCTTCCCCGAGGACGCTTGGCGGCGGCAACTCGAACTGCACGTCACGGCGATGTTCGATCTCAGCCAACAAGTCTTTCCGCACATGCTTCGCAAAGGCCGAGGCAAGATCATCAACATCGGCAGCATCATGTCGTTCGAAGCGGGACTCAACATCCCCGCGTATGCCGCTGCGAAACACGCGATCGCCGGGCTGACGAAATCGCTGGCAGTGTCATGGTCGGCTCAAGGGATCAACGTGAACTGCATCGCCCCCGGTTACTTTGAAACCGACATGGCCAGCACGCTGCGAACCGATCCCGTGCGAGCACCACAAATCCTCGACCGCATTCCGTGCGGACGCTGGGGCCGCCCTGATGAACTTGCCGGCTTGGCGGTGTATCTCGCATCCGACGCCAGCAACTACATGCACGGCAGCGTCGTCGTCATCGACGGCGGCTGGCTGTCGCGGTGACATCGAACGAGCCCAACACGATGGATGGGGGCGGGACGTTTCGCTAGGTGCGTCGTGCGCCCGGTGGCTTTCGCAAGACGTAAAATACTTGGGAATAGGACCGCGATGACTTCCTGATTTCAGCAGACTCATCAGCCGGAACGCGCTAAGTAGACCCGCAGAGAAAAGTAGGCAG
>JAYVQJ010000522.1:0-7384 GCA_043777235.1 Planctomycetia bacterium | reverse complement strand
TCATCGGAAAGAACGGTGACCTGACCGGCTACGGCGGTGGCTTGTCGAGGAAACGGCAGTTGCTGGACCACGAGCAACGCCCGCCGAGATAAAGCGATCGAGTCACAACTTGTCGCTCGGCCAGTCGGTTGCGCTGTGTGAAAGTTCGACCATTGCGATTCGATGTCACCGGCTGCTAGCGTTCCCGCCCTCACGCGGAGTTCGGCTGAGTCCTTCGCACTGTGAGTCGCTTCAACAGACTTAGCCGGTCGTGGTGGATTGCCATGTCCTCGGAACTCAGTGGCGCGAACGAATCGCGTCCGCCGGTCTCGCAAGCGACGTCATCTGTGGTGGATGGCGTGAATTCTCCGAACATCGCCGCGACTACCGCTCAAGTTGCTCCCAATTCGGGGACATCATCTGGATCAATCCAGCCGCCGAAATTGGTGGAGTCGGGTGGGCATCATCACCAGAGCTTCTGGGTTTGGGTGCTGTGCCTGACGGGCGTGGATTACTTCAGCACGCTCGGCTATCAGCCGTCGATGGCGTTCGAGGCCGTTGGAAGATTGGCACCCTTGGCGACCGTGTTGTTGGTGCTCGTCACGCTTTTCGGAGCGTTGCCGGTGTACTGCTACGTCGCCGGGCAATCGTTTCAGGGGCAAGGTTCGATCTCGATGCTCGAGCGGCTGGTTCACGGCTGGACCGGCAAAGTTCTGGTGCTGGTGTTGCTGGGCTTCGCGGCGACGGACTACGTCATCACGAAGACACTGTCTGCGGCCGACGCGGCAGAGCACCTCTTGCACAACCACTTTTGGAAAAGCCACGCGCCCGAATGGTTGCAGGGGCAAATCATTTTGACGGTGATCTTGCTCGTCTTGCTGGGCGGAGTTTTTCTGAAAGGCTTCAGCGAGGTGATCGGTCTCGCGGTCGCGCTGGTGGCGGTGTACCTGACGCTCAATCTGGTCGTGATCGGCAGTGGGCTGTCGTATCTCGCGCAGCATCCCGATGCGATCGCTGACTGGTGGCAGAAGGTGCAAGCGGGTGACTGGATGCTGGCGGACAATCCGGTACAAGGAACTGGATATGGAGCGATCGCACTGGTCTGCTTGTTGTTCTTCCCAAAGCTGGCGCTGGGCTTGAGCGGCTTTGAAACTGGCGTGGCGGTGATGCCGTTGATTCAAGGCGATGCGTCAGACACTCCCGATCAACCGACGGGGCGCATTCGTAATGCACGCAAATTGCTGATCTCGGCGGCGGCGATCATGTCGGTGTATTTGCTCGGTTCGTCGATGATTGTCTCGACGTTGATTCCTGCCGAGGAGCTTCAAGTCGGCGGAGCGGCTGCGAATCGTGCGCTGGCGTATCTCGCGCATGGCGAGGGCAACTTTCTGCTGAGTCCGATGTTCGGCGAAGTGTTCGGAACGATCTACGACGTCAGCACGGTGTTGATTCTGTGGTTTGCCGGCGCGAGTGCGATGTCGGGTCTGCTGAATCTCGTCCCCCGTTATCTGCCGCGTTACGGGATGGCTCCGGAGTGGGCCAAAAACATTCGGGCGTTGGTGGTGATGTTCACGTTCATCAACATCCTCGTCACCGCGATCTTCAAGGCCGACGTAAACGAGCAGGGAGGTGCCTACGCGACCGGCGTGCTCGTTCTGATTTCGAGTGCCTGTGTGGCGACGGTCATCGACCTGTATCGCAAGCGGCAAGGCTCGGCGATGTCACGCATCTCGTGGCCGTATGTTGGCATTTCAATCGTCTTTTTCTACGTGACGATCATGATCCTCTGGAAGAAGCCGGAAGGCATGGTCATCGCGAGCTGCTTCATCGGCACGGTCTTTGTCTCGTCACTGATTTCTCGCTGGCAACGTAGCACGGAGCTTCGACTCGATCACTTTCGATTCATCAACAACGAATCGCATTTTCTGTGGGATGCGCTGCGGCACCTGGAGTTCCCGTATCTCGTGCCGCATCGAGTCGGCGGCGCTCGAACACTGGCCAAAAAAGAGGAAGAAATTCGCCGAGTGCATCATCTCGATGCCGCTGTGCCGATCGTCTTTGTCGAAGCGACGCTGGGGGACGTCAGTGAGTTCTATCACTCGCCCACCATCGAAGTGACCGAAGAGGAAGGCCGATTCCTCATTCGCGTTTCGAACTGCGCCTCGATCGCGCACACACTGGCCTCGATCGCGCTGGAACTTTCGAAATCGGGGACGCCGCCAGAACTGCACTTCGGTTGGTCCGACGAAAATCCGCTGGCGATGAGCTTGGGTTTCGTGCTGTTCGGCGAAGGGAACGTCCCCTGGATGGTCCGCGGACTGGTCCGCAAAGCCGAGCCTGATCCCGCCAAGCAGCCGCGTGTCATCATCGGGTGACGCTGCGGGATTCGTCATCAACGTCTGCGGTGGAACTGCAAATCGAGAGTCACTTCCGAATGGCGAACGATCCGATAGGATTTCGCCCCGACCGTCGCGAACTCGAGTTTCCAACCTGCCGTTTGCTTTGATGAGGCTGCCATGTCCCACTGGATGTTTCCGGTCACGCTACTCGCCGCGTTGTGCGTTCCATTTCATTCGGCGTTCCCCGCCGATACCGACTCGCTGCTGAAGATCATCAAAGCCGTCGGACGCGAGGGACAAGGGAATCGCGAGGCCAAGCAAGCCGTCGTTGAACTCTCACAACAAGACGTGGGCACGTTGCCCGCGATGCTGATGGGATTCCGCGATGCGAATCCGCTCGCGGCGAATTATTTGCGCGGAGTCGTGGAAGCGATCGCCGATCGGGCCTTGAAGGCCAATGAGAAACTCCCCGCCGATTCGCTCGAACGATTGATTCGCGATGTCGAACAAGACCCGCGCGGGCGGCGACTCGCGTTTGAACTGCTCACGCGAGTCGATGCTTCGCTGCCGGATCGGATCATCCCGGAGTTACTGCTCGATCCCAGTCCAGAGTTTCGGCGCGACGCCGTCGCGAGACTGATTGTCGCCGGCGAGAAGTCGCTCCAAGGCAAAGAGACCGACGCGGCGAAAGCTACGTTCAAGAAGGCGCTGTCCGGCGCAACTGACGACGATCAAGTCAAAGTCTTGGCCAAGCATCTCAAAGAGATGAAAGAAGACGTCAATCTCCCGAAGCATTTCGGCTTCCTGACCGACTGGCGCTTCATCGGCCCGTTTGACAACGTTGGACTCAAGGGGTTCGACGCGACTTACCCGCCTGAAGAGAAACTCGACTTCGCGGCCAAATACGAAGGCCAAAAAGGGGAGGTCGCTTGGGACAAGACCGAGACCGATCACGAGTACGGCATCGTCAACATCGCCAAGCAGATCGCCCCGTATAAAGGGGCGGCCATGTATCTGACGACTGAGTTTCACAGCCAGACGGCACGCAGCGTTGAGTTCCGGCTCGGCACGCCAAACGCTTGGAAAATCTGGGTCAACGGCAAACAGCTCTTCGGCCGTGACGAGTATCACCGTGGAATGGCAATCGACCAGTATCGTGTTCGCGGCGAAGTCAAAGCCGGAGCCAACACGATCCTGTTGAAGCTCTGTCAAAACGAGCAGACCGAGGATTGGGCGCAGCGCTACGAGTTCCAACTCCGTGTCGCTGATCTTTCGGGACTTGGTCTTGCATCTCAGCCGGCTCAAGCGATGTCACAGAAATAAAAGGTAGCCTTGGAGGAGCGGCGAATTGTGAGCAAGATTGGCATCATTCAATCGTTGGTCAGCGAAGGTTTCTATTATCTCAGCGAGCATGCGATCGAAGAGGCCGATGCGGATGGATTTGATATCTACGACGTCGAGTGCGGACTGTTGACGGGGCGAATGCGCCGAAACTGGCCGCGAGAAAAGAAGTACGAATTGATCGGTAAGTCCTTCGATGGCCGAACGATTGGAATCGTTTGCCAATTGACATCCGGCGGGAAAATTCGCGTCATTACGGTCTACGCGGACAATCCGGCTTAACGCGAGGCAAGAACAATGTCCTTTTGGGATGGTGAAAAATGTGAGCATTGCGGACACGCAATCGTTAGTCGGCGAGTCACGCTGCATCGTGTTGTGAAGCGCAAGCACGTCTTGTTTGAGAACGTGCTTGCGGGAGTCTGTCCACATTGCGGTGCTCGATTCTTTGCCGCCAATGTTCTCAAAACGATTCAGGAGGGCCTTCGTAGTCGTCGAAAGGCGGAACGCGAAGTTTCGGTGCCCGTGTACACTCTGTAGAACAACGCCGGTGGCGACGCCGAGTTCCTGGAGGATTGTGATGAAGGATTTGAGAATTGTCAGAGTGTCTGTGGTCATTGTGACCGTGATGGCCAGCGTACTGTTTGCTCAATGCTCTGCCGGCGACTGGCGGCAGTTTCGGGGCAACTGGTCCACGGCGGTCGAAGCTAATGCGAAGTTGCCGACGGAGTGGGTCGATGGCGAACAGTCCAAGAACATCCCGTGGAAAGTCGCTCTGCCAGGACGCGGGCTGGGCAGTCCGATCGTTGTCAGCGAGCGAGTCTTCGTGACATGCAGCAGCGGCTTTCATCAGGACCGTCTGCATGTGCTCTGCTTCGACGCGGCCAAGGGACAGAAGCTTTGGGAGCGTCAGTTCTGGGCAACCGGTCGCACGATGACGCATCCGAAAACGTGCGGAGCCGCTTCATCGCCGTGCAGCGATGGGCAGCGGATCTTCGCATTGTTTTCGAGCAATGATGTCGCGTGTCTCGATCTCGACGGAAACTTGCAGTGGTACCGAGGCATCTCGCTCGACTTCCCGAATTGCAGCAATAGCCTCGGCATGGCTTCGTCGCCAATCGTCGTCGGCGACACGCTGGTTGCTCAGACCGAAAACGATGCCGATTCATTCGCGTCTGGCTTGGATATCTACACTGGCGAGACGCGCTGGAAGCGTGCTCGCCCGAAGCGAGCGAACTGGGCGTCGCCGGCTACGATCACACATTCTTCTGGTGAAATATACGCCTTGTTGCAGGGATCGGCCGGAGTCGAAGCGGTCAATACAAACACTGGAGAAGTGAAGTGGAGTTACAAGAGCGGCGCGTCGACGATCCCGTCGCTCGTCGTGTCGGACGGAGTCGCTTATGTCCCGTCGAATGGTCTGACGGCGTTGCAACCGGAAGCCGGCAAGTCGGAGCCGAAGCAGCTTTGGAATGTCGGCAAACTTGGCCCAGGAACACCGAGTCCATTAGTACTCGGCAAGAAGATTTATGTCATGAGCGGTGCCGGTGTCGTGACGTGCGCGAGCCTTGAAGATGGCAAGAGCGAATGGCAACTCCGTCTCGAAGGCAAATTCACCGCCTCGCCGGTCGCGACGGCCGATCGCTTGTATTTCGTCAATGAAGCGGGGGGTTGTCAGGTCGTGCAACTCGGTGGAGAGAAGGGTGAAATCGTCGGCACCAGCGAGCTGAAACTCGGCAAGCAAGAGCCGGCGGACATCATCCAAGGGACTCCGGCGATCAGCGATCACGCGCTGTTCATCCGCAGCGATGCGTTCCTGTGGAAGATCGCCGAGACGAAGTAGTCCGGTCACTCCGTGACCGGAATTCGGGTCACGGAGTGACCCGGCTACTTTTACAACAAACTCTGACGGAATCGTGCCGAGCGAATCACCTGTGCCGATGTTGGGGAAATTATGCGTCCGTGGCTCGGCGTCTTGTTGGTCGCGATCGGTGGAGCGGTCGGAGCGGTCGCGCGACATGCGTCGAATGAACTCTGCCGCCGATTGCTCGAAAGCAAGCTTGGTCGTTATTGGCCGCTGAGTACATTGCTCGTCAACGTGGTCGGCTGCTTCGCGATCGGATTGCTGATGGCATTATTCCACCGAGGACACTTGAGCGACGGCGCGCGATTGCTGCTCGTCACCGGCGGACTGGGAGCGCTCACGACCTTCTCGGCATTCAGTTTCGACACGTTGTTGCTGGCTCGCGATGACACGTTCGCACTGGCGGCGATCAACACGGCGGCGAATGTCGTGTTGTGTTTGCTGGCCGTCTGGTTCGGCTGGTGGCTCGGCGGCGGAAACGCGCCGATCGCGTAACGGCCGGTCGTAAGTTTCTCCTCCGCTGAAATGTCCAGCAGAAATCGAAATTCGCTCTGCTCACCGAGCGAGGACGAGCGACGAACCGCGGGCACATGCCGGTGTGCCGCGCGGTTCGTCGTCGTCTTCGCGGTGTTCAAGAACGTCGCTGGTCTCGAAGCCGCTGCGAGCCATGATCTGAGCGAACATCTCTGCGTCGGATTGTTTGACGCGGTCGGCGCGGCAGAGTCCATTGAGCGCAGCGACTTTGAAGCACTCGGCCAGCGCCGGTTCGTTGAAGACGGTGTCGCAGAGCGAGTCAATCGTGCCGCCCAACGACATGACCGTCTGACCGATGCGAATCAGTTCGCAGGCGGATTCGCCGAGACAATGCGCCGCCAGCAACTTGTGCGACTGTGGATCAAACAGCAGCTTCAGCATTCCATCCAAGTCGCCGGAAAGATGTCCGCGAGCGGACTCTTGGAATCGAGCGGTCCCGACTTGGTAACGTGTTCCACGTTTGCAAAGTTGCTCTTCGGTCGGCCCGATCATGGCGACTTCGGGAGTAGTGCCGAGGCCATAAGGCATCAGATTCGCCGCGACGACGGGTTGATCAAACGCGTGGCAGATTGCCCGACGACCTTGATCCATCGCGATGCTGGCGAGTGACGGGAAACCAACGACGTCACCGGCTCCGTAAATGTGCTTGGCCCACGACTGTTGAAACTCGTTGCACCACAAGTAGCCTTGTTCGTCCGCTTCAAGACCCGCCGCTTCGAGGTTGAGCGAATCGGTGTTGCCGCGACGACCGCCTGCAATCAGCACGGACTCGGCCGACAGTTTGCGTCCGTTTTCAAATGTCACGACGGCTGACTCGTCGCTGATTCGGGCGACGGAGCGCATTCGGTGTTTCAGCAGAACGTTCAGTCCCAGACTGTGACCTTGTTCGAGAAACAGGTCGATGATCTCGCGATCGCAGAACGGCAACAGTCGATCATGATTATCGGCGACGGTGACCTCGCAGCCGAGCACCGCGAACATCATTGCGAGTTCGAGTCCGATGGCGTCTCCCCCGATCACGATCATCGAACGCGGAATGCGTTGCAGCCGCAACGCCTCCTCGCTGTCAAAGATGACTTCACCGTCGAACGGAATCTGCGCGGGACGTAACGGCCGTGTTCCGACGGCGATTAGGATTCGATCGCCGATCAGCCGCGTGGATTTCGTGGACGATCCGTTCCGCGATGCTTCCACGTCGGTCAGCACCTCGACGTTGTGCGGTCCCGTGAACTGAGCTTGCCCCGCAAAGAGTTCGACGCCGTTGGACTGCAATTGATCGCGAACAGCAGCGGTCTCGCGTGCGACGAATTGTTTTGCGAATCGTTGCAGT
>JAYVQJ010000521.1:0-7387 GCA_043777235.1 Planctomycetia bacterium | reverse complement strand
TACTCACCGAGTCCGTCCATGAGGTGCTTGGACCGTGACGTGCCCGATGAATTTTCTGAACGGCACTTGAAGTGACGTAGGATGGGTCGAGTCATCGAGACTCACCGCGAGTAAAACTCGTGATGGTGGGCCTCGATGACTCGACCCACCCTACAAGGAAGGTCTTCGTGATGCGGTGCGTTAGAACGAAAACGGCATCAGGCCGTTCTGTCGCAGAATGCGAGCGGTCGGATAGACGTTGAACCCATAGCGTGCGACGTCGACCGGGTACTCCGTCAATCGCTGATTGTTTGGAGTCGGTATCGCCATCAGCTCATCCGAACTGGGAACGGCTGTCGAGACATCCAAGAAGGGAACCAACGGGCTGATCATCTGGACTGGCGATCGAAACAAGTCAGTGAAGTCACCGGCAGCCGCAGTGCTTTGGGAAGCCCCCATCACAGTCACAGCAGCGAGGCTCAGGAACGCGAAACGGATTTTGCTCATTTCAGTTTTCTCCCAGGTTAGACGGGTTGATCTTGGTGGTGTTTGAATTTCCCGGAATCGTCGAGTCGCTCAAGACGGACTCAATAGATGCCACGCGGGAACGGAGTGGCAACGACCAAATCTCAATTCGCAGACGAGTCCTTGAATCAGGTGAGTTGGAAATCCGTTGTTTCGATTCTGCGGAGACGTTGCGAATGAAACACATGCGGTTGCCGACCTGCTTAGACCTCGGTGTTTGAATTCTGCATATCAAGGAATCTAGCGGGAGACTTCCTGAGACGCCCGACAAACTTCCGCATGTCAGAATCGTCTTGACCCGTTTTGTGAAACCGTCGTACTGTCCGCGCCCCTTCTGAATCTCGATGTTGCCCTTCTGCGGCAATCCCACCGAAATCCCCGTCTGTTTTCCTCCCGTTGTTTGCCCACCTCGTTGTGTTTTCCCGTCTCCGGAAAGGCCTCTCGATGACCCCAGTTGGTCGCGAATCGTCGGCTTTGTCTGTTCGACTCCATCCGCTTCGATCGCGGCTGAGCGTCCTGGGCATGGCTTTGGCCATTTGCTGCGGACTCGTCGGCTGCGCGTCGCAGGACATCTATCAAGCGCGAGAACTTCCCGGTCATTTGCAGGCTCCGCATCTGGAGAATGCAAAGACGTTGGAACTCTCGCGGTTGGCTCCGGTCGCCTACAACGAGGATCTCGTTGACATCGACGACGTGCTGGAGGTGCATATCCTGGTCAGCTTGAGTGCCAAGGACAATCCGCCGGTCATGCAGCCGGTCGTCAACAAGGCGGGCAACATTTCGATCATCAATGTGGGCGAGGTCCGAGTACAGGGACTCGACCTACAAACGGCCGGTGCCGCGATCGGGACGGCGTGTATCGAGCGTGGCATTTATCGTGCTCCGCAAGTCACCGTGATGATGGGCAAGAAGGCCACGAATCAAGTGATGGTCGTGGGGGCCGTGCAACATGAAGGCCCCTGCAAGCTGCCGCGCGGAAGTTCCAACTTATTTACCGCGTTGGTGGCGGCCGGGATGCTGGCGGACAACGCCGGGACAGTGGTGGAGGTCCGAAATCCTCCAGGAGCAAACGCCAACATGCCGGACAAAATCGCCGGCGGATTTGGTACTAATGACATCACCAACGTCGGATATTCACAGAGTGTCCCGACGGCATCGAGATCATCCGGCTCATCGTTTCGCGTCGATCTCGTTTCGGCGACCAAGCCAGGTGCCAGCAGTTCGTATCAACTGCAAGACGGTGCGATCGTGATGGTCGAGCGTCGCGATCCTGAGCCGATCTATGTGGGTGGACTCGTTCACAAGCCCGGCAAGATTCTTTACCCGCTCGGAACCGGCCTCAATTTGCTCAGCGCAATTTCCGAGGCGGGCGGAACCACCAATCAGGGAGCCAACAAGGTCTACATCATTCGCAAGGTTGTCGGCCAACCGCAGCCGATCGTGATCGAGGGAAGCATTCGCAAAGCCAAACGGAATCTGGCCGACAATCTGGCACTCGCTCCGGGAGATCAGGTTTCGGTCGAACAATCTCCGACGACGGTCTTCATCGACGGAATCCATTTGATTCGGTTCGCGATCGGCACTTCGTTGACTCCACTTCTCTTCTAAGTCCGCAAGGAATGTCGGCTGATGAATCTTGATCTCCAACAGCCCGCGGCGGCTCCTCTCTTGAACACGACCACGGTGGTCGCGAGCACGATTCGGTTTCTGCATGCCGTGCGAGTTCGCCGAGGCACGCTGCTGACCGCCCTGGCGATCACCGCCGCCTTGGGGATTGCGTACTACTTGACCGCGACGCGGCTCTACGACGCTTACGCTCAAGTCAACATCGTGCAGAGCGAAGGGAACCATAGCCAGCTCACTAGCCCGACTTCGGCCCGCGTGAATGACGTCTTCCAATTCATGGCCACCTATCAGCGGAATATGGTGAGCGATCGAGTGCTCCGCGCGGCACTCAAGGATCTGCCCAAGGAACATCGCGTCGATTTTTCCGGCATCCCACTCGAAGCCTGGCCGACCGTGCTCAAGAACAACGTTTCCGTGACCAACGAGCGTGGTACGACGTTGATTGACGTTCGCTGTCGATCATGCGACCCCAAAACCGCCGCCACGTTGACCGAACGGATCGTCACCGAGTTCATCAACTACATCAACGCCACGACCAACAGTTACACGCGCGAGGCGCTCGATATGTTGTCTCAGGAAAAGAATGCGGTCAGCCAATTACTCATCATCAAAAATAGCGAGTTCACCGAACTGCAAAAAGAGTCCGGAGGGATCCAAGAACCCGATGGCAGGACCACCAGCATCACCGCGATGCGCGTCATCGAACTCAATAAAACGCTGACCGAGGCACAACGAGTCTCGCTGGAAGCCTGGTCGTTCTTGCAATCCGCCGAGCAGGCTGTTCGCACCGGTGAGAACGTTCAACAAGTCTTGATGCAGGCGGTCGAAACTTTGGGAGCCACGGTGCTGGCGAAGCAAATCGGGCTGGGAGAACAAGATGCCTGGGCTTTGGCCAAAATGAACGAAGAGTTGCTGCGGATGCGAAACGATTTCGCCAGCCGCCGGCAAATTTTGGGAGACAGCAATCCCGAACTGTTGGAGTCGCATCAGCGGATTCAGGCCTATCAGGAAGTCATCAACGGCTTTTTCCAAAAGTCACAGGACATCCTGCAAGCGAATACCGCTGACTTGGGACCTAAGTTGTTGGCACTCGCTCAACAGCGGTATCAAGTCGCGCTGGCTCGGCAAAATGGACTTCAAGAGCGATTCGATGCCGAGATGACCGAGGCGATCAATCTCAACGACATGATCGCCAAGCTCACGATCATCGATCTGGATCGCAAGCGATTGCTCGCGTGGGAAGATGTGCTCATCCAGCGCATCCGCGATTTGCAGTTGGTCAACGGTGACGGAATCAAAGTCTCGCTGACCCGATTTCCGCGACCGAGCCTCGTGCCGTCATCGCCGCGATTGGTTCTGGTCGTCGCCGTTTGCTTCGTGCTGGGACTCGGCGGCGGATTGGGACTGATCTATCTGCTCGACCTCTTGGATGACCGCTTCCGATCGCCCGATGAACTGCGGGCACAACTGGGAGTGCCAGTGCTGGCGATGGTTCGTGCCATGCAGCCGACCGGCGGTACCGGAGCCAACGCCGTGCAATGTCACGCGAAGCCGAACGGTGTCGAGACCGAAGCCTTCCGCACGTTACGAACAGCGATCTCGTTCTCCGATCGGCAAGCTCAGCGGATCGTGGTCACGAGCACCGAACCGGGAGACGGCAAGACGACGGTCATGTCAAACCTCGCCGTTGCGTTCGCTCAATCGGGCAAGCGGACGCTGTTGATCGACGCCGATATGCGCCGCCCCGGATTGACGGCACTCTTGGGATTGAAAGGCCAGCAAGGTTTGTCGCAAGTGTTGCGCGACGAGCGGCCAATCGCCGACTGTGTCACCGACAATCTGTTTGCCCAGATCACTCCCGGACTGGACGTCATCCCGTCCGGTTCGCGACCGAGCAACCCGGCCGAATTGCTCGCCAGCGATCGCTTCTCGGAACTACTCGCGTGGGCCGAAACTTGTTACGACCAAATCCTCGTGGATGCTCCGCCGGTCCTCGCCGTTGCCGACCCGATCATTATCAGCCGCATGGTCGATGGTGCTGTGCTGGTCGTCCGCCCCGACAAGAACCGACGACACATGGTCATCCGCGCGGCCGAAGCATTCGCGGCGGTGGAAGTCAAGTTGTTGGGCGTCGTGGTCAATCACCTCACCAGTGATTCGTCCGGCGATTACTACGGATACGGTTACGGCTACGGCTATGGGTACGGATACGGGTATGGCTACGGCCACGACGAAGCGCCCACCGCCGCCGAGACAGAACTCGAACAGGGTTCCGAAGTCGCAGCGGAGATCGACGCAGAATCGGTCGCCGGCCAAATCCGAATGGCAGAGCAAGAGCCATTCACAGATGACGCGAACGTTCTGCGACGCGCTGCATGAGTCCCGGATGTTGAATCACGATTCCGATGTCAGAGGTCCATGATGACTGCCGCGCATACGACTCGTCACAAGCATTCGACTCATTCATCACAGATCGCAGACGAGCCGCTCGACGAAACTCGTTTGGAGCGTGGCTGTCGCTGGACGATTGACGCCGCGCTGGCTTGCTGCATCTTTGTCGTACCCTGCCTGATGGGAGGCCGAATCTCGCTCGGACAGTACGTCTTGGCCGTAAGTGCGACGGTTGCAGCTCTGGCTTGGTCGGTCAGCCTCTTGATCAGTCGCCGCCCGACGTGGACGGTGACTTGGGTTGAACCGTTTTTGTTCGCGGTCGTCGCAGTTGGGCTGCTTCAAATTACTCCGTTGCCACCGGCGCTGTTGCATTTCCTGTCGCCGCATCATGGCCAACTGCTGCCGCTGTGGTCGGGAGACGCCGAAGCGGCTGGATCAATGGGGACTTGGCAAACGCTGTCACTGAATGTCGGTGAGACGCGACAAGCCATGATCGTCGGCCTGAGCTACATCGCGCTGTTCTTCGTGGCGACTCAGCGTCTGCGGCGAGTTCGCGACATCGAGCGTTTACTGAAATGGATCGCCGCGATCACCGGCGCGATGGCAGTCTTCGGCCTCGTGCAATGGCTGACGAGCAACGGCAAGTTCTTTTGGTTCTATGACTATCCGTTGACGAACACCTATCAGCGGATCAAGGGAGCCTTCACAAATCGCAATCACTTCGCGGAGTTCATGGCGTTGGGCTGTGCTCCGTTGTTGTTGTGGACTTTGAGAACGCTCGAACACCGTTCGGTGACCGCTCGCAACTTTGGACGTCGAGCCGCTCGCAACAACACCGACACTCTGCTGGGCGTCTTACTGCTGCTCATGGGTGTGTTGGTCTTCGCGGCGCTGTTCTCATTGTCGCGAGGTGGAACTGTGGCACTCGGAGTTTCGATGATCGTGATCCTTAGCTTGCTGCTTCGAGCCGGTCGCTTGTCGGGAAAAATGGTCGGACTTCTGCTGGGGATGTCGTTGGTCGCCGGCAGCTTGTTCTTGATGTTCGGCACCGAGAAGGTCGCCAATCGGCTCGACAACTGGGAATCGGATGAGCGACTCGCAGTGTGGGAAGCGAATCTGAAAATCGTGCGCGACTTCCCGCTGTTCGGCACCGGTTTGGGGAGTCACGGCGAAGCGTGTCCGATTTACTACGACCCGCCGTATGGTGAAGTCGAATTCACTCACGCCGAGAACTCGTACATGCAGATCGCCTCCGAGTGCGGCCTGCTCGGCTTGAGCTTGGCATTGCTGGGAGTCGCCTGCTGCGTGACCTGGTGCGTCCGTGCGATTAACTCGAAAGCCAATGTTCGGATTCGCGTGCTATCGGCGGCCGTTTCCGCCAGCTTGGCGGCGAATCTCGTCCATGCCGTTGTGGATTATTCCTGGTTCGTACCCGGCTTGATGGTCATCGTTCTGCCGCTGGCCGCGTGTGCTCGGCGATTGGATCAACTGTCGAGCGAGTCGACGTCTTCTGGCGAAACGGACTCACCGAATCAACGCACGTCACGTTCGAGCATTCTCGTTCCGCGCGGTTTGGGTCTCGCGACGGCGGCGATCGTCGTGACCGCCTCGCTGTGGTCCGTGCCGAAGTTGCATCAGGCCACGCTGAGCGAGCCGCATTGGTTCGATTATTTGCGAGTGGTTCGGGATCAAGCTGAAACCAATCCCATCAACATGAACGAGACTGAAAAGTCCGAAGTGACCGAAGCCGAACAAGTCCGTCAATTCAAGCAGCGATTGCAAGCTCTGAATGCTGCCGCGAAACTCGCTCCATCAAAAGCGCGAGTCCACTTGCGGCTCGCGTCGACTTACATGACGGCGTTCGATCACTTGCAACTTCAGACTGACGATCCGATGTCGTTGTCACAAGTGCGCGACGCCGCGCTCGCCGCAGAGTTTGATTCGGTTGATGCGATGCGAGCTTGGCTCGATCGCGCGGTTGGCAAAAACGTGAAGTATCTCGATGCCGCGGCACGTCACGCGAGAAAAGCGGCGCGGCTTTGTCCATTGCAGGGTCAAGCCTACGTCCATTTGGCGGAACTGCGATTCTTGGAAGACCTCGATTCGCAACACGGCCCGGCACTCTTGGAACAAGCTCAGTTGGTACGGCCGCAATCGGCCACGGTGCTGTTCGCTGTCGGCCGACAGCAATGGCTCGACGGGAAAATCGACGAGGCACTTCATTCCTGGAAGTTGGCGTTCCATCAAGACCTCGCGGCTCAAGCGGAAATCCTCACACTGTTGATCGGCAATGCACCGGCCGAGGCGATCTTGGAGAGCCTGCAACCGGACCTCGCGGCACTGCAACGGATGGAAACGCTGTACCTCAACGAGCCACCGCAAACGGATGTAGACACGGCCCCACGCGGCTTCGGCGCGGCGTCATTGCCTCCCGAATTACGTCCGCAGCCTCTGCCAGAATATGAGGTGATCGCGCGCGCCTACGCCGAAGCCTTGAAGAAAGAATTGGAAAACCCCGAATGCGATCAGCCCGTCGATCGCTTGATCGCGGCCGCTTCGATTTACAACCGACTGCATGACCCCGAAGCCACCGAAGCAAGTCTCCGTCGCGCCCTGGAAGTCGACCGCACCTCTTTCGCGGCTCGCAAAATGATGGGCGTGTTCTTGTACGAACAAGGCCAGTACGCCCGCGCCTCCGAGTTTCTCAACTGGTGCGTAACGATCAGCCCCAACGATAACTGGCTGCGCCGTCTCGCAGAAGATTCGATCTCCAGAAGCCTCCGCAGTCCATCGGGCATTCAACCCGTCGGAATGGAATTGCTCGGCCGCCGAAAAAAGTAGGCGAGTCACTCCGTGACTCGAAGAT
>JAYVQJ010000520.1:0-7395 GCA_043777235.1 Planctomycetia bacterium | reverse complement strand
ACACCTGCGGAAAGCCAGCCGTAAGCTCTTATGGCTCCACGCAACACTTTGGACACGACAGATAATTCGCTTTGAAGAACTCGCGAGTCCTGATCGAGTTCTCCATGTTTTTCTCTCGCTCACGTTCGCGATCTTTGAACTTTCGTTCGAGCAGTTGAATCTGGCTCGCCGCAACTCTTGCGGTTGGGGTATCTGGGAAGCTCTCAATAATCGCAGCCAAGTCATCGATCGCTTGAGTGTCAACAAGTTGGTTTGCGAGTTTTAGCTGCTGATGCGCTTCTCGCTCTTCAATCACAAGGATGGCGGGGGCCGCCGGATTCGCGGCACGAAAAGCGGCGAAGGCTGCGAGGTCATCGAGGCGGACCCTTTCCTTGAGGATTTCCGTGGCCAATCTCTCTGGGCGTGTTCCCGGAAACTTTACGGCCAAGGCAGTTAGATTCTGAATATCTTTCTGGTTTAGCCGTGACGCATAATCGGTGATGTCCTGATTGCCACTCAATAGAGGGATCGCCGAATTGAGAAAGGGGAAATGTGGTGTGATTACCGGATTGCCTTTCAGTATGGGGAGCGTCGTTTCAAGTTCTGGAAATCCTGAACACCTGGCGCGAAACACAAGTCCTCGAATCTTTGGAGCAATCAGCGGATCGATTCCTTGAAGGGCGATGATGGCCGCATCTTCCTTTGCCATTTCAGCCAAGATTTTTGCATGCTGGTCAAGCGCGGCCTTTGCGTTGGCTCCTGCCAACGTACTCGGAGCAATGCGGACAAATGCTTGTGCATCAGCTTGCTGTGCGGCTGTTAAAGGACACGTAAGCGGCAGGTTGATGCCCAACAGTCGGACAAGTTCTACTTCCAGAGCACTCACTCGCGATTTGGTGACGTCACGGTGGCTCTGTTGCTCTATCGGGTTAGGAGCGTTCCTAATGAATGCGGCAATGTCATCCAGCTCTTTGAGGACAACGGCATCTGGCATACCAGCCACAGCAAACGACGACGAAACCGCCAGACACATGCAAATCACAAACGCAGACACACGTTGCTTTGACATGGTATTTTCCTTCTCGCAAGACCGGCACAAGAAATCAAATCTGTGGCAGTCCACGCTATCCATTTCCAATGAGGTCGCAATCGTCGGACTGGAATTACGAATCAGGAGTCGGTCTCAAGGGCCAGTTATGCCGGTTACACCTCAAGCACTGGAAAGGATCACATAGTCCGCGTCTCGTCCCCAGTCCAGAACCGCTGGCTGTCCCCGTGCGAGACGTTCTAACCAGTCTCGCCTTCACCGGCAAAGCCGCGTCGGCTGGCTCGGTGGCCGACGGCGCAGTCGCGTGCCGTTTATCCCGAAGGGATTGCGTCTCATAGCCCAGGGTTGTCCGCGCACGCGGGCTACCCTGGGTTGCGGAGTGCGACTGCGGTTCTACCCTGAAAGGGTTGCGTCACTCTCGCGATCAATGACGGAACCCCTTCGGGGTACATCGGTCATTTTGATCCCGAACCCAGGGTAGCTCGCTGCGCTCGCAACCCTGGGCTATGAGACACAACGCCTTCGGCGTAAACCACAATGCCAAAACCGTTGGCTGTCCCCACGCAAGACGTTCTAACCAGTCTCGCCTTCACCGGCAAAGCCCTGGGAGTGCGGAATCGGTGCCAGCACCGCTCAATCTCCAAGATTGTTGGCATTCAATTCAATCGTCTGAGTGCCGGGTGGCAAATGAACGTCGATGGGGACGATGCGGCCGCGTCGTGTACCAGCTATTCGTAAATCTCGCGACGATGGCCGATGGCGACAATGTTCACTCGATTGGTGGAGTCATCGATTCGGTAAATCACGCGTCAGTCGCCGACACGATAGCGCAGATAGCCGCTACAAGGTTGATGGAACCGCTCTCGGTAGAGGATTGGAATGCGATGGAGCATAGAAATTGCTCCAGACTTGGCGGATGGGAGTGACGGAATGCCAAGTGCTAATGCAGTCGTCAAACGAAACGCCGAAGGACACTTCCGAATTCGTCGAAAATCTGACTCTGGAAGAGTACCGAGAGTCGTTCAATTCGGATTAAGCGGCCACATCTCGTGTTGTTGTCGATGCACCTGCGGGCGGCCTTGTCGCAATGCCTCCGAGAGGGTCGAGACTACGTCGCGTCGGGAATGTCGTCGCCGCTGTAGTGCTCGTAGAACAAGCGGCCGATTTCTTCGCTGAGCCGTGAGAGATACTGCTGCTTGAAGGTCGCGAAGGGAACTTCCGTGGAGGCTCGCGGAGCCACGGTTGGAAACCGCGAAGAGACTTCTTTCGTGTAGAGCTTCTCGCCCTCTCCGTCGGCGTCGATCTCGAAGACGCTGACGACTCCTTCGGCGTGACCGCGGAGCAGGTCGTGGCTGTGCTCTTCCCACAGGTTGAAGCTTTCCAGGTCGATGTAGACGACATACTTCACACCCAGAGCTTTGCCGATTTCAGACGGTTCATCCCAGTTGTCGGCGTTCTCGTCCAACCAAGCTTGGACCTGACCGGGATGAACGACTTTCACTTTGTGCTGCGCCAAACGCAACGTGAGGTACTTCGCGAGTTCATGATCGACGGCATAAAAGTCGTACTTCACGTCGAGCGGTGCGTAGCAGACGACAGCGACAGTGGCATCCTTCGCGGTCATCGACTTCTTGGTCATGGTCTCGAAGTCCGGCTCGATCGACGGTGGACCGCCCAGCAAATAGCCAAAGAAGATCAGCGGCTTAAGACAGCCAGTGCAGGCCAACGGCAACAAGAGCAGTGCTATGATCCGAAACCCGAATCCTGAAACCCGAATCCCGGGGCTCAGTTGATCTGATCGTGGATCGGTCATTAGCGGCTGCGGAGTGTGGGTCATCGGCTTGCCATTCGGATTTCGAGTTTCGGATTTCGAGTTTCCCGTCTCACATTTCGTCGCCGAGTCGGTAGTCGTAGAAACGACTCCCCAATCGGTCGCTGAGATTGTCGATGAAACGCATCTCGAACATCTTCGAGGAGAGTGAATCAGCGGGCACGGGACCGTGCGGTGGATACTGATTGCGGAAGTTGCCGGCAAAGACTTCTTGAGTCTCCTTCGTGCCGGCGACCTCTTGCACTTTGAAAACCTGCATCTGTCCGGACGTCGTACCGTGATACAAATTCGGGCTGCTATGGTCGTGCAAGCTGAAAGTATCCACGTCGATGACGGCGATGAAATCCACAGGAAACTCGCGAGCCAACTCGCTGGGATGATCGAATCGCCCACCGTTCTTGTCGATCCATTTGGCGACGTCGTCAGGGTTGACGATCTTTACTCCGTGCAGTTTGAGCCGGCGTGAAATCCCGTTGATCAAGTCCACGTCCAGCGACGGCAGTTCTCCAGAGATGGCTTGCGGTGTCCGCACGACAACCAGCAGCTTCTTTTCATCTTTGGTCAGGTCAATGCCGGTGTGAGTCCGAAATTCGGAGGCATGCTTCGGATCACCAAAGATCGCTTTGCCCGCCATGATTCCCAACGAACAACCGCCGACACTGCTGAACAACGCCGCTGCGGCAAATAACGCCGCGACAACGCGCCAACGAACCGAAATCCATTTCGGATCGACGAAGGTTTTCATGGTCGATTGATCGTGTGAAAGTTGGGAGGGATGCGATTGTTGACCAGAGGATTGGCCGAACCGCAGGAGGCGAGCGAAGAGGTGGGATCGAGAAGAGGGCGGGGTGATAACCCGTTTGGCAAAGTGCAGCAAGAGGAAGTCGGACGCGAGAGATCGGAAGGACGAAGGGGCATGGGCTCTTGGAAAGTACGCGGGATGTGAGCCCGTGGAATCGCAAATCCCAATTTCCAAAACTCAATGTCCAAGGAATGACGCAGGTCCGAATCTCAAATCTCAAATTTGAAATCTCCGATTTCCTGCCAGTAACGGATCGCAGGTACAATCACCTTCACCGACCTCGCGTTCGGCGGAAGCGGCGTGCTTGGCGCTGCGAAACTGACATCGCGTGAGTGTTGCGAGGTCTCGTAGAATCCCGCGTCATGTTGGAGAAGAAACGACGATTTCTGATGTTTGCGACTCGCGTTCAGCAGCCGGCCGATCGTGGCCGTTGTGGATTTACGCTGATCGAGTTGTTGGTCGTGATTGCGATCGTTGCGATTCTGATCGCGTTGTTGTTGCCGGCAGTCCAGCAGGCTCGTGAGCGGGCGCGGGTGATCCAATGTCAGAATAATCTCAAGCAGATTGGGCTGGCATTGGCCAACTACGAGGGGACGAATCGCTGCTTTCCGCCGAGTTTTGTGCGGCAAGAAGATAACAATCCACCACCGCCGCCCGGTGGCCAGGTGTTGCAGTACCGGGTGCATTGGAGTGGCTTCCACATGCTGCTGCCGAATCTGGATCAGCAGCCGTTGTACCGGCAGTACGACTTCCGCAAGACGTGGCTGTCGAGCATGACGAATATGAATGACCACTCGATGTGGCCACTCAATGCGACCGTGATCTCGACGCTCATTTGTCCGAGTGCGTCGCATCAGACCATGTCGTTGGGAAGTCCGAGTTTGTGGATGCAAGGGGCTCCGAGCGACTACTCGTTCAGCCACGGGACGGACATTATCCGCGCGATCCCCGGACAAGATTCAGCGTGTCCGGGAGGGCTGCTGCATTACTGGTTTCAAACGCCTCCGGCGACTCGCGGTCCCTTCGGCTACAACAGCACCTGTCGGCCGCAAGACATTCGTGACGGAACTTCGCAGACGTTTATGCTCGGCGAGAAATGTGGCGGGATTTTGAAATACGGCGGACCAAATTCGACCTTTCCGACGTTGTCGGTCGAATATCCGTGGGCGATGGGCGCGGTCGTGTATTACGCGCCCGCCGGAGCAACCTGGGTTGTCGATCCGCTGGCGGTGACTCGTGACATTCAGCTTCCCGACTGTCCGGTTTCGCCGCCGGGGACGGGAGTCCCGTTTCCGATGAATCCGCGTCCGGTGAATCTGGGAGTCACACTGAACGAGCGACCGTTGTACTCGTTTCAGTCCGATCACACCGGTGGAGCGCAGTTTGTCTTCGCCGACGGCACCGTGCGGTTCCTGAGCCAGACGATTGACCAAAACATCTTCGAGGCGCTCTCGACGATCAGCGGCCAAGAACGAGTTGCATCACAAAGTTATTGAACGAGCGGCGCAGCCTCGCTGCGAACTGAGAAGCCGGGAAACCGAGAACCGAAAATGAGAAGCATTGCCGCAGACGTGATTCTTCATTCTCGGTTCTCGGTTTTCTGGTTCTGTCTTTTGCTCGTCGTGCTCTCCGGCTGCGGAAAGAAGGACGCTTCGCTGGCCGAGGTGCGTGGCGACATCACCTTTTGTGGACAGCCGGCGGTTGCGGAAATTCTGTTCGAGCCGTTATCCGAGCAGGGAAACGCCGTCGGCCGTGCGTCGACCGCGACCAGCGATGAGTCCGGGCGATTCCGATTGATGTTGGACGAATCGCAACCGGGTGCCAAAATCGGGCGCGGCCGAGTGAAGATCCGCGTTCAACGGATCAAGACTGCGCCAGCGAACAACGACAAGTCCGGCAACTCGTCAGACGGGGTCATCGGAACTCTCAAGGCGGCTCAGTTCGTGCGCGAAGTGAAAGCGGGCGACAATCAATTCCAGTTTCGGCTGACGTTTTAATACGGATCGCACAAATATGGATCGCACAAAGTAACCGCGCGTCATCCAGTTCGGCTCATCACGCGGGAGCGTGACGGCTACGTAGCCATCATCGCTCCGCGTGATGAGCTGAGCGGACAAACGCGCGGATGTTTTCTGCAAGCCATGTGACAGGACTGGCGCGAACACCGTCGGCCACGAACTCCAAGCAATGACAGGCCTTTACGGATGAAACTCACGACGATTTCTCACACGAGCGTGATCGCAGCATTGTGGTTGCTCACGGCGCTGTCTGGTTGCAGCGGCGAACAGCTCTCTCCGCAGGCAGTTGCGGCGCGAAAGTCATTGCAATTCGCTCGGCCGCAAGAGGCGATCGACAAATTGTCGGAAGGGGTCGGAGACAAGACCGCCGAAGGACATTACCTGCGGGCGTTCGCGCTCGAGCAACTCGAACGCATCGACGCCGCGAAGGCCGAGATCAAATTGGCGCTCGATGCCGCGCCGACCAATTCAAAATACAAGGGCTATTCGTTGCGGCTGAAGTTGTTCGACGGCGACGAAGCGGCGATGGATTCGTTGTTGGAATTGCATGCGAAAAACCCTTCGTCGGCGGCAGTCTCGCTCTACGCGGTCTTCGCGTATCAAGCCAAGCATGTTCGTCAGCGTTCTGATCGGAAGCTGCGAGCGGCTCGCGTGCAGTTGACGAACGCTCAAGCCAGTTTGAAGACCGCATTGTCGCTCGCGGGACAGATTCCCGAATGTCAGCGCGAGTTGCTCGGCATGGCGGTTTGGTTCGAGCAGCCGGACGACGCTCTCAAGCTGGTCGACACGTTGCTTCACGAAGAACCG
Organism: Planctomycetia bacterium; assembly: GCA_043777235.1. Lineage (GTDB taxonomy): Bacteria > Planctomycetota > Planctomycetia > Planctomycetales > Planctomycetaceae > SXKJ01. The sequence continues at coordinate 910 of JAYVQJ010000520.1, read as the reverse complement.
AACAACCTCGAGTTCCTGCGGGACCGCATCAAGGTGTTGGTGCTCGGCAAGCAATGGGCGGAAGCGATCTCGACGGCAACGACGTTGTACCGGCGAATGGATCGAACCGAAGAAGCGGCGGTCGAATTCTCGAACACCTTGAATCGTCTTCCATCGTCACCGGCAGTGATGGGGCAATACGACACGTTGCGCGAGCACTTCCCAACGAACACTGCGATCCTGTTGCGATATTGCTGGGCGCTGGGTAAGGCGGGACGATCCGAACAAGCATGTGCCGAATTGGCCAAGGCGATCGTACAACAAACCGATGCGCGTCGCCGCCGCACGTTGGCTCAATCGGCGGTCGCGATCCCGCTCGAAGCGGAAGACGATGAGATTGCCGAAGAGCAACTCAAGAAGTTCCGCAAGGAGATCGGCGACGATCAAGTGCTGGCATACTTTGAGGGACAGTTGGCGTCGCTGCGCAAAGACTATTCCAAGTCCACCGAAAAGATGCAGGACGTCGTCAACATCTACCGCTCGGACAGCACGGCTTCGCCAGCGCTGGCTCGCATGGCGTTGGGGCGTATTCAGCGAATGCTCGCGGAACAGCAACTCGCCGAACAAATCCGCAAGGCCGCCGAGCTGACTCTCCGTCGCAGCGGCGTTGACCGCTATGACTCGGTCGAGGTTCGCAAGGAAGCACAGTCACTGCTCAACCTGCTGGAGGTTCACGATCGTCCCAATTCGGATCGGATTCAGCCGGATGGCGTCGTCGTTCCGATCCCGAGAACGAGTCCGCGGAACTAAGTAGACCCGCAGAGAAAAGTAGGCAGTTTCAAAACTGGCCGCTGAGAAAGTAGACCAGTCACTCCGTGACTGGAATCTTCGAGTCACGGAGTGACTCGCCTACTTTTCTCTGCGGGTCTAC
>JAYVQJ010000519.1:0-7396 GCA_043777235.1 Planctomycetia bacterium | reverse complement strand
CGGGCGGCGTTAGCCCCCCGGATCGAAAATGATGTGTCACATATCCGGGGGCTGACGCCGCCCGGCTCGCCTGATCTCAAATTTCAAATTTCACATTCGCTTGCCGAAAGGCGTAGGACGGCCTTCCCAGGCCGTCGCGAACTCACCCCGCCCCGCGACGGCCAGGGAAGGCCGTCCTACGAGGCGTCGTCGCCATTCGCCAAATCTCAAATCTCTAATTCGCTTGCAGTGCCAACAGCACGTCGTCCGGTAACACAAAGTGCTCGTCGATTTCAGACGCCGGATCGACAATCACGTCGACCCCTTGTCCGCCGGCGATGATGTCGGTGCCACCTTGGCCGTCGATGTAGTCATCCCCGTCGCCGCCGAGGATCACGTCATCGCCACCACCACCCAGCAGGCTGTCGTTGCCGTCGCCGCCGGTGATCGTGTCTTTGTTTCCGCCGGCATTGATCCGGTCATTGCCGTCACCGCCGTTGAGCAGGTCGTTGCCGTCGCTGGCAGTGATCGTGTCGTTGCCGTCGCCGCCGTTGACGGTGTCGTTGCCGCTGCCGGTATCGATCAGATCGTTGCCATGATCGCCACGAATCTTGTCGTTGCCGGAGTTGCCGCTGATCGTGTCGTCGTTCCGGCCACCGTCGAGCGTGTCGTTCCCCGCTCCGCCAGTGAGCACGTCTTTGCCCGTGCCACCCAACATCGAATCATCACCGGCCATGCCGTTGAGATTGTCGTTGCCGGCCGCTCCGTCGAGCGTGTCGTTGCCGTCGCCACCTTTCATGGTGTCATTGCCGTTGCCGCCCAGGAGGCTGTCGTTGCCTGCATCGCCGTTGATGAAGTCGCCACCGTCGCCGCCGTCGATCGTGTCATTGCCCGTTCCACCAGCGAGCTGATCATTGCCGGCTCCGCCGAGAATCGTGTCATTACCCGGCCCGCCGTTGATTGCGTCGTTGCCGAGCCCGCCGTCGAGTGTGTCGTTGCCGTTTGAACCAACGAGTGTGTCGTCGCCAGCATCACCGAGGAGCCCAAGCCGCACATTGCCGATGTTCGCTCCGGCCGCCGTCAGCGTGTCGTTGCCGTCACCGCCATGCACTAGCAGTTGCAGGAACCCAACGCTCGACACATCGCCGACGGTGATCGTGTCGTTGCCGGCCAGGCCATCGACGATCACGTTTTGCAGATGCCCGTTGACGACCAACGTCCCCGTGCCAGAGCTGACCGTAAGCGTACCGTCGGTCGCTCCGACGGTGATGGCGTCGGCTCCGTTCGTGCCGACTGCCAGAGCCGTGTTCAATCCGTCGCCGCCGTCGATCGTCTCGACGCCACTGCCGTTCGGACCGAAGTTGAACGTGTCGTCTCCGGCACCACCCAGCACCGTGTCGGCACCACCTTGGCCATCAAGTGTGTCGTTGCCGGCCTGTCCGTCGAGCGTGTCCTGTCCGGAGCCTCCCAGCAGCGAATCGTTGCCGTCGCCGCCGAGCAACGAATCGTTGCCACCTTGTCCGCTGAGCGTGTCGTTTCCATTCGCGCCGATGATCGTGTCATCGCCGTCGCCACCAATCAGAATGTCTCCCGCATCGGTCGTCGATCCACCACCGCCGCCGCCACCTCCTCCACCGCCACCACCTCCACTCGAGGGGAAGGCGAAGGACGCGACCTGTGTCGCCCAGCTTCCGCTGGCCAGAGCGTATTCGCTCGTGAACCAGAAGGTTCGATCGTCCGTGGGGTCAACCGTCATCGAGGCATAGTCGCCCCACCGATCCGCACCTTGTTGCGATCCAGTACCGTTGATGATGACGTTCTCGCCTTGCGGCATCGTCCCCAGTGGATCACTCGCGAGCCGACCCGTGTAGCGGAGACTGGGAAACGTCGTCGTGCCGGAGATGCTGTAACCCAATGCGATGTTGCCGGCACCGTCCATGTCGATCGAAGGTATCCAGCGACTCACCAAGTTATCGGGATTCACCAAGCCTTCTTGGAAGACCGTCCAAGCTCCGCCGCCGACGCGACGTAATTCAAACCAGCGAATGCCAGCGTGATCTTGATTATTCGTGTCCGTTACAAAACAACCGACCATCGCCTCGTAGCTGCCGAAGTTTCGGTAGTGCGTGCGGCTCATGATGACTTCGGGGATCGGATCCAGGAGCTGGCCGTTCGGTTGCGGAATCGAACCAAATGGTCCCGGTCCTGGCCGATTAAAGTTTGCGTTGAAATCGGACACCGCGATATTTGCGGTTCGAGCAAACGTCGAATTCGCCGGCGTGGTGAAGTCCACATGGAACTCCCATTGCTCCACGAAGTCGTTGGCCGGATTGGCGGTCGCGGGACTGTTCAGCTCGTCGTCGTTCTGCCGCACGAAGTTGGCCGGAGCTCCCGCAGCCGGTGCCGTTGAACCTTCGAGGTCCACGGGGGAAAACCCATTGAAGCCCTGGCCCGCCAATCCCGGTGCCGAGAATCGCTGCATCGGACGGGCAACGCCACCCGCCAACATGTTCGTGCGATCGAGCGCATAAACGCCTGAAGTTGATTCATTGGTCGTGATGTAGTACGCGTCCGGCCAAACCGAGATCTTCGGATAATCCGGGAACTGCGTCGTCCCAAAGAAGTAGTTGTTCCACAGACCGTTGGTCGGATCAGGCGTTTGCGAGACATGCACCGCGAAGCCATTCGCGCTGCCAGTGAACTCCATCAACACCCAGCGATCAGCCAGTTGATCATAGACCACCATGCCGTCACCCAAACCGCTTGTTGCTGGCCCGCTCGTCGCCAACGAAGACATCGCGAACGTCGTCAGTTGCACGCCGGACTTGTTGAAAATGCGAACCGACGCACCGTTCTGACTGTTGATGACTTGGACGTAATGGTTCGGCCCCGCTTCTCCGTCCGTGTCCGGTGGAGCCAAGCTGAGCGGCCCCGGCAAGCTCTGCCCCGAAATGTTCAGAATCGGGGTTCCGAAGTTACCACCACCGCCGCCGCTGTTGTCCAGAATCGTCGCCTGGCCCTGCGCATCGGTGATCGTCGAGTTCACAGCGTTCGTGAGATTCACGACGAACGTCTCGTTCGCTTCAACGATGGCATCGCTGAGCACTTGCACGGTCACCGTTTGCGAAGTGACTCCCGGAGCAAACGTCACCGTGCCGTTGGTGGCGAGGTAATCGCTGCCCGCCGTCGCCGAGCCATTCGCGGTCGCGTATTGCACGGTGATGGTGTTTGAACTGGCGAAGGCCAAGGTCACGGTGAACGTTGCCGTCGCCGTACCTGCGGCCGGCTCAGACAACGTGATGTCGTCGATCGAAATCCCGCGGCTGAGGCTCTGCACCAGATCGTTGCCCGCACCACCATTGAGACTGTCGGCACCGCCGCCACCGGTCAGCGTGTCATTGCCCGCTTGGCCCGAGAGCACGTCGTTGCCCGCACCGCCGTTGAGCGAATCATCTCCGGCTCCACCCAGGATCGAATCGTTGCCATCGTTGCCGTTGAGCAGATCGGCTCCCGATTCGCCGTTGATCGTATCGTTCCCCGCACCGCCGTTGATGACGTCATTGTTCGCTCCGCCTTTGAGCGAATCGTCGCCGTTACCGCCGTCGATGTTGTCGTTGCCGGCTTGGCCATCGATCGTGTCGTCACCGTTGCCGCCGAGCAGGCTGTCGTTGAGTTCTCCGCCGAGGATTGAGTCATTGCCGTCGTCGCCACTAACAGTGTCCGCGCCGCCATCACCATTGAGGGTGTCATTTCCGGAGTCGCCATTCAGCGAGTCTTGGCCGTTGGCTCCGTTGATGCTGTCGTCGCCGTTGCCGCCGCTGATCGTGTCTTGTCCGTTACCGCCGGTGATCGTGTCTTTGCCGTCATCGCCAGTGACACTGTCGTTTCCATCACCTGCATTCACACTGTCATCACCCGCACCGGCTGCGATCGAATCGTTTCCGTCTCCGCCGTTGATCGTGTCGTTGCCACCTTGTCCGTTGATCGTGTCGTCGCCGTTGCCGCCGATGATGCTGTCACCAAAGTCGGGGCTGCCGGTGATCGAGTCGTTGCCGTTGTCCCCATCGACTTGAATTGCCGTCAGCGACGTGAACGCCGCCGCCGTGACCCCGTTGAGGTCAATCGTGTTCGAGTCATCGCCACCGATCACCACGATCGAATGCACGCTCGCCGAACTGACGATCCCGATACTGTTGAGCGTCGAATACGCCCCCGTCCCCGTCGAAGTCTCCACCACGACACGGCCAGACGCCGCGCTGACTCGCACGTTGTCTTGGCTGCCCAATAGAAGGTTCAACTCGCCGGTCGCTGGAATGAATAGCCCGCTGGATGACAAAAGCTGCCGCTCTTCCATCACTTCCGCCTGAGCCGCTGGTTTCACGGCCGCTCCACGACGACGATTTGAGGACCGAGCGGACTCCCACCAATTCTTGAGCCACATTGACCGCTTCACGTTGACCTCCCTTTTGACTTTGCTGACTGTTCCGACTGTGTCAGTTCTTCTGACTGTGCCAGTCTTGCTGGCTGTGCCTATTTGGCTGACTTTTCGGAACAAGATGAGTTCGCAGGGGTGTCATCGACTGGCATAACCGGCATAAACGAAAAATAGGGGTACGATCGGCAGCCTCTACGCGACCGACAACGTGAACCTAATCCGAATGGCAAACCCAGAAGCCACGACCAATAAAATCAGCAACCTCAAGCTAATCGGAAATGTCCTCCCAAATTACCGAGACAATGGGCACCGTCATCCTGGAGTGCGGTGGCTCGACACCGCCCTCCATTCAAGAACGACAAGCGGTCCCATTTCTTGCGACTCATGAACTGCGAGCGGCATTTTGGTTGGTCGATTTTCACGCGTTCGGAACTCAACCCTTCTTGAATGGAGGGCTCCGTCGAGCCGGAGCACTCCCAGGATTTGAAGACTTGCCGGAGTTTGAGCATGGAATTGATCCGAGTCAGAACGACCGACTGCGTGTTACTCGACGGCAGCTTGCAACGAGCTACCGTGGCGAAATCGCCATCGAATGACACTGCTTGGCTGCTCGTCCACGGGACGGGCAGCAACTTTTACTCGGCAGGTGTGCTGCAAGCGTTTGCCGAACAGCTTGTCAGCGCGGGGCACTCGGTCGCACGGATCAACACGCGCGGCCACGACATCATCAGCTCCCTCTCCGGCGGTGCCGCGTTCGAGTCCATCGCCGATTGTGTCCACGACCTGCGAGCTTGGGTGGACGAGCTAATCCGCCGCGACTTTTCACGCGTCGTGCTGGTTGGTCACAGCATGGGAGGCGTGAAGGCGATTTTCGCTCAAGCTCACGACCCGCATCCCAACGTCGCTGCCGTGATCGGAGTCTCGCCACCAAGGTTCTGTCATGCCGAGTGGCAATCTTCGCCGAAGGCTCAAGCCTTCCGAGATCACTTCGTCCGTGCCACCGAATTGGTCGAGGCTGGCCGAGGTGACGAATTGATACTCGTCCAACAACCACTGCCGCTCTGGCTGACCGCCGCTGGATTCCTCGCCAAGTACGGCCCGCACGACAACTACGACTTCATTCCGCTGCTGCCGCGCCTGACTTGTCCAACTCTCTTGATCGTCGGCACCGAATCAGTCGCCTCGTCGCCGGCCTTTGAATCGGTTCCGGTCGCAGTTCGAGAGAGACCGGCTTTATCGCCGCATCTCGATCTGCAATTAGTCCCCGGCGCGAACACGAGTTACTCCGGCCATCTCACCGTGCCGGCTCGATTGGCCCTCGAATGGTTCGCGGCTAGCTAACCTGCTTGATCCACGAAAGTCGTACACAGTGTGTCAAGTATTTTGAGCCGGCACGCACTAGCGTGTGCCGGCTGATTTGGTCTGAGGCAGTGCCTCGCTGATTTTCAACCGCAGTTACTCGAATCGCATCGAAAACAGTTCCGCGTTCTTGAGCATGAAGAGGACGCGGATCGGCTTGCCGGCGAGCGAACTGACTTCGGAGTTCTTCCCCCACGCGACTTTGGCCGCGAGGTCGTCACCGCCCAGCGAGCACTTGTCGGCCGTGAACGGCGCAATTGGCTTGCCGTCGGCGTCTTGCAATTCGACTCGCACCGAACCGCTGCGCGACGTGCGATAGTTCAGCACCAGCGTCTTGCCGGTGAAGGTCAACGGGCGCGTGACCGCTTCGCCTTCCGCCGAACTGTCCTTCGACAAAGTGCTCAGCGCGACCAGTCCATCGCGGCGATACGTGAACCGCCGAATGCGGCTGGCCGGGCCGGTGTAGTAGGCTTCCTTCGCGTAGACCAACCACTCTTTGGGTTGGCCGGGAAGTTGAACCAAGCCCCAGGCCATGTAGTTGCTGCGGTTGCCTCGGCGGTCTTCGGGAGCGGACTCTGGGATGACCGCTTCGGTGTAGCGCTGAAATGTTTGGCCGTCACGGCTGACCATGAAGGTCGGTTCGGTCTGCTCGGTCTTCGGCAGGAAGCGTGTTGGGAAACCGATCAAGATGTGCGGCGCGCCGGGATAGTTGCGGATGGTGTTCGTGTAGAGATGCTCGGTCGGGCCGACTCCCGGATAGTCGAGCCATTCCGGATCGGTCCAATTCAGGAAGTCGTCCGATGTGCCAGTCATGATGTCGCGGACGGTTCGGAATGCTCGGTGGTACTCGCGGTACTTGCCGATGTGCGAATCCCAAAACGCGAGGTTCTGCGAATCGAATGCTCCCTTGGTGATGACCGGCTTGTCGGACATCGGAGTCCAACGCACTCCATCGGCGGACTTGAGCGGAATCAACCCACCCTTCACGGCGGTCACGGCTTTGTACTTGGCATCGGGCGAGCACTTTGGGTTCGTGTCGAGGAACGGCGTGAAGCAATGCCCGCCGGGGCCATCCCAAACGATGTTGTTGGCCTTCGAGCCATCGAACTCGAACAGCCCCAACTCCGGCTTCGTGAAATGAATGCCGTCGGTGCTCTCGGCGTAGCAGGTAACTTCGCGATGCGTGGCCTTCTTGGTTTTCTCGTCGAAGTGCGAGCCGCGGTAGTACGCGCGGAATTTGTCGCCGTCTTGGAAGATTGTGTAATACGCGCTGGTGTTCCCTTCCCACGGCTTGTCGGCAATGAGCACGACTTCCTGCGGCTGAGGTTTCTGCACGACGAGCTTCGCGTCACCTTTCATCGACTCAATCAACGAGCCATCCACAAACGGCTCCAGCCGCGAGCCGATGCCAATCGGTTCGGCGGCCGTCGCCAACGAAAGCGAAAAGACCGCCAGGGGCCACAGAAGAGCCAGGCACCACAGAAGAAGGGAGGAGCAATTCCGAAAACTCCAGCGTGTCATGTCGCGACTCCTCGGCAAAGTCTGGCTTGGAAGGAGCAGCCTGGGGAGTCATGTGGCGGTTCAAATTCTCTCTAAGTGGCTATCCGAAAACAAACCCAACAA
>JAYVQJ010000518.1:0-1932 GCA_043777235.1 Planctomycetia bacterium | reverse complement strand
AAGTTGGTCGACAAGCTCTCTCAACAACGCCGCCAGGAAATCGTTCTGGAAGTCCGCGAGTCGAACCTCGCCGCACAGCTCTTCTTCAAGAAGATGGGCTTCAAGGCGGTGCTGGTGCTCCGCAGCCACTACGACGATACCGACGAGGACGCCTACGTCATGCGGTTCACGCTGGCCGACGAAGACGCCGTCCTGCTGCCGTTTGCTCCAGCCAACCGCATCTCGGAATACGATGCGGCGTGAAGCCTCTCGAACAAGAACTTGGATTGGCGGGCGCGATCGAATTGTTCGTCGCCAGCCGGCACGTCATTTTTCTTGAGATCGCCGAACTGCCAACACGCTTGAAATCGCCACAACCGTGACGAATCAACTGGCTCGCTGATTCATTTTGACGTTTGGCGCGGCATCGTGATTCGTCTCATTTACTGGTCGTGAGTCAGCCGACTGACTCTATTGACGCGAGTTTGGCGCGGGCTAGAATCCCGCCCTCCCTTGGACCGGCTGAAAAGCCAAGAAACAATCCAGAAGAGAATGCTCAAGGGGCCGTAGCTCAATTGGTTAGAGCGCCGGACTGTCGATCCGGAGGTTACGGGTTCGAGTCCCGCCGGCCTCGCTTGCGAAAACTCCGAGAAAACCGCGTGTTTTCCCGGAGTTTTTTGCTTTTCTGAGGTCTCGTTGGACGGCATCACTGAGGCGGTTGCCAACGGCTGAAAAGGGGTGTTTTTTGGCAGGAGCGTTGCAACTTTTTATGCAACTGAAATCGGCCGCGTCTTGATCGGTCGTGCCGGTGGCTCGCATTGCTTGCGAGTCGGGGGCGGCGATGTTCGGGAGCAACTCCAACGCCGAGTTCATGTCGATCAGCCCCAAATGGGTGTAGCGGTCCATTGTCAGAGCGATGGTCGAATGCCGGGCAAGTTGCTGCGCGAGCTTCGGATGGATGCCGCAAGCCGCCAAGTTGCTGATGAACGTGTGACGCAACGAATGAAAGTCGGCGATGCCGTCAGCGTTGACATAGGGAATCCCGGCCGCTTCCAAATCGTTGCGGAGCATTTTGTACGCTCGCTCCGACCACGTTCCCGGAAACAGACGCTCTGGCTTCATGTCTGCCGCCCGGTCGAACGCCAAGACGACTTGTTGCTCGTCTGCCGCTTGCTCGCGTTCTGAGAGCCACTGTCGCAATCGAGCGGCCAAGTCAGGATGCAACGGCAGGACATCTTCGCGGCGATGTTTCGAGTACGCGGCTTCCAGGGTAACTGTCGGCATGTCAGCGGCGAGGTCGAACGATGCCGGAGTCAGGCTGGCCAGTTCTCCCGCCCGCAGCCCGGTCATCGCGGCCATCCTGCGTGCGTGCGTGCGTGCGTGCGCCGCGTAATGCTGATTAGGCCGCTCTTCTCGCAGTAGCGAAGTTCATTCTCCAACTTCGCCGGCACATCAGCTAACAGCGACTGGGCTTCGGCCAGTTCAAGTATTGGAGCAGCAGATTCGGGGAGCATCGTTTTCCCTTCCGACACAAGGGCAACCCTTCACAAATCTAGGCGAAGTTGATTCCCCCGTACTGTCGGACGCTGCACGGCGGGAATTAACCGCCTACGTCCTGCAATGTCGGCACAAACTATTTGTTCTTCTTTGAAGTCGCCCAAATTCCTTCGTCAGCATCACCCCATGATAAATCCCCATTCGGAGTAATGATCCAATAGTCTCCGTTAGGATCGTCCTTGCGAACGTAGCGGGGTTGGTTCTTCACTTTTCGGACTACCAATTCGTCCTTGCTTGATTGTCCATCGTTGTACAACGCCGTCATAAAAATCTTCCCGCCTTCTTTGACGAACGTGATGGCCCTTTGATTCGCCGTTTCATTATCTCGCCATCGTCCAACAACATTTTCTCCAACTTGAGCGGTGGCTCCCAGGGCCAGCGCGCACTTTAGGGGTT
>JAYVQJ010000517.1:0-1934 GCA_043777235.1 Planctomycetia bacterium | reverse complement strand
AGACTCCCAACTCTCGCGACCGGCGACCTTCGGCATGTCCTCGACGGTCACGCTGGCGAATTGATCCCAGTACTCAGCGAACGTGCGGAAGCAATCGGAGAGGCGACGAGTGAGTTCGCGATCTCCCTGCGCGGCGGATTCACTGAGTGCTCGCGAATAGACGGAGAGGTATTGCTCGACAATCGAAAGTAATTCTTCCAGTCGCTGATCCGGGATGCTGTCCTCACGCGACGCGAAGAGCGGGAACTGACCTTGAAAGCCGAGGATGTTCCACGGATCGGGAAAGGCTCCGCATTCGATACCGCGCTTAAAGTAGTCTTCAATTTCCGCGATCAGCGACACGGCGGGCAGAAGCTGCCCCGAACTGAGATGACGATGCGCCGCCGTCATTCGCCAATGCACCTCGCACGCGAACCGAGCAGCGACCGACGGGATGACGGCGGCGGTCTCCCGCGCGGCCTGCGGTTGGCCGAGCATCGCGTACAGCCCAGCCAGATGTCGGTACTGAATCTGCCTCGCTCCGTAATTGGCGAGATACAAATTGAGCGACTGTCGCACATGCCCGAACGGTTGCTGTGTCTTCTTCGCAGCGGCTCGCAGACGATCGGCTCGTTCGCCTTTCGCATCGTCGAGCAGCCGTTCATAAAACGCATCGCGTTGCCGAGCAACTCGCGGCAACAGCGACGTCAGCGTGATCGTCGAGTCGTGCGTGTCCGGCCCGGCTCCGCTGATTGCCGAGGCCATCAGCATCGTCCCGCACAGCACCGAAGCCGCGTCGAACAGAGATTCTTCCGGCGGCTGATCGGTTTGCTCAGCCATCCAATTCAGCAGCGAGTCGAGAATGATCTTCCGCAGAATGAACCGCCGGAAATAACCCTTGTTGTCGATGTGATGCGGATCCCACTCGCCGAACATGTAGTTCGTCCGCTTGTAAACCGGATGATTGTGATCGTGAGCACGCACGTCGCAGGCAATCTCGTCCAGCCGACGCAGATCGAAGAAGGCGTTCTGCAACAGGTTCGCTGGCACGCCCTGCATCAGCTCCATCGTCCGCGTGATGAGTTCCTGATACGGACCACGCCCTGCACCGACTCCTTGAAAGTAAATTGGGACCGGCCGAAAGCGTTCCTTCGGATACGGCTCCATCTTGCGATCGTTATCCAGCAACGCGACCGGACGGAATCCGATGAAGTCATTCAGCCCGTCGAGCGCCCCGTTGACGATCCGTTCCGTCTCGTCCCACGGCGAGCCTTGTGCGAGCACCGCCTCGAACAACCGAGCGAGAAACAACGGCTGCTGAAAATCGGCGTCGCTGAGATGAAACAGCAAGTCCGCATGATGCTGCCGATACGCCGGCCAGAGATCGTGAAACGTCAGCTTGAGGACCGCTCGCGCCTGCGACGAATCCTTGAACGCCGCCGACGTCGTTTCGAGTTCACTCAAACGTGCGAGCAACGCCGTCTCAAACGACTCCCACGGATTCGGCCAACCCCATTCGGGATGACAGCGATTCAGCCGATCCTGAAATTTCACATCCGGCTTGCCACCGGAGAAATTCAGATAGCCAAGGATGTCCTGAAACCCGCTGGCCAGCGCCGCGTTCACGATTTCTTTGGGGGCGCTGGGAGCGTCCGGCAAAAGCTCCGACTCAAGCGGAGTTGTCTCGGCAGAATCCCCGGATCGCTGACTTTCCGACATAAACAACGTCGTTTCCAACAGGCTCGAAAATTTGTCGGCGGCAGTTTCGCGAACGAGTTAGCGATTGGGAAGCCAGCAACAAATCGTTCCAAATTTGACACTCCTCACCAAACTCGGCGAGCCGACGGGCGTTAGCCCTCGGACGATTTTGACTCTCGAAAGGTCCGGGGCCTAATCGCGATTATTCATGGTGATTTAGTAACCCGACGCGTAAGCGAGGGCGTCGTCACGGTTCG
>JAYVQJ010000516.1:0-1936 GCA_043777235.1 Planctomycetia bacterium | reverse complement strand
GGTTTATCAAAGCCAAACAGCCACCGCCGTTGGCATCGCCGCTCACGAAGCGGGACACGCGCTGCAACACGCTGCACATTATTCTCCGCTGATGATCCGCAATGCGGCCGTCCCGGCCGCACAGTTCGGCGGGACCGCGTTCTCGATCCTACTGATTCTGGGAATCATCCTCGGAAGTCCGAAGCTCATCTTCATCGGAATTGCCGCCTTCGCGTTTACCTGCCTCTTTCAGATCGTCAACTTGCCGGTCGAGTTCGATGCCAGCAATCGGGCCAAACGCGTCCTCGGCCAACTCAACATCGTGGACCAGGAGGGTGCGCTGGCTGTCCGCAATGTGCTCAACGCCGCTGGCTGGACCTACGTCGCAGCGACGCTGCAATCTGTCCTCACGCTGGCGTACTACTTGATTCGATTCAGCGGTATCCTGAATTCACGAGACGATTGATCCGCCGGTGCCGTCACTTTTGTCCGCCGACGACCGCGCAATGCACGAGCGTCGGTGTGATCGGAAGAAGGCTCAGACCGGCCTCGGTCAGCCACGATTGGAACTCTCTGGCCGAGTACGCTCGCCCTTCCGTCAGCGTGAACAACGCGGCCGAGTACAACGCGATCGGCAACGGTCCGCTATGATCGTCGCTCAGCAGCACATCGTGGATCAGCAACTTCCCATCGGAGGGAAGCATCGCTGCGCACAGCTCAACCAGCGTGCGACATTCCGGCTCGTCCCAATCGTGCAGGATGTTCGACAGCAGGACGACATCCGCCGCCGGGACCGGATCAACGAACATGTCACCTGGCACGCACTCCAGCCGATCTGCGACGCCGTATTGCCCGGCCATCTCGCGAGCGACTTTCAGCACCTCCGGCCGATCCCACACGATCGCTCGCAACATCGGATGTCGCCGCAACCACGCGATGCTGTAGATGCCCGATCCACCGCCGACATCCAGCAGCGTTCGTACTCCGTCGAGTGAAACGCGCTCCGACAAAACTGGTGCGACGTTTTTCGCTCGGCCAGCCAGCGACATCGTCAAGAAACGTGCCGACGCTTCCGCTTCCATCGCCGATTCGGTCCCCTCGCGGTAGATGAACGCCGTCCCTTCCTCTGAATCGGACGCCCCAGCCGGACGATTCGTCTTGAGCCGCTCGATCATCTCACGCACACCGGGACTCCCTCCGGCCAACGCGACGTACCCGCTGACATCGAATTCAACTCCCGGCGCAAGATGCTCACGGCTCAGCGGCGTCAAACTCAAACGCTCATCCGAATCCGTCATCAACAGCCCCATCGCTCGCAACGCCGTGAACAGCACGGCCGCCGGCCGATGCTGCAAGCCGATCTCGGCACGCAGGTCGTCGAATGACTTCGCACGCTCCACCAATCGGCGAAACAGATCGAACTCGACGACCGCCGCCGTCAGCAATTCGGTGCCGTAACTGCCGCGAAAGAATTCGAAGATTGAAGTCGGATCGGTTCGAGGAAACGTTAACGGGGCCAGCATGTCACAAGATCCTTTCAGTCGCAGTCGTCAGGCCGAATTCGAACTGGTGTGCGAAGAGTTTGTTCATACCAGATTACCTGATCCACGGAATGGCGGGCCAACACCGCGACTGCTTTTGAACGGCGGGATTATGATTATGTTGAAGTTCTCCGGTCCCAGATTCATTGCAATCTGCTACGGTTACCGGCATCGATCACACCAAAGATGATCGGCCAATCCAATCGCTCATTGAATTGGCAGTTTGGACGGCTCAAGGTTGCGACCGCAGGGAGGCCATGATGATTGCACGAATGACGGTGATGATCGTTTTGGGAATTGGTTTGTGGGTGGATCATTCGCAGGCACTCGGACAGTCGAACAAGTCCAAGACGCTAGGTGATCTCGATGAGGCCGCGACGCCGATTTACCGACCAGTCGAAGAATATCCGACGGGT
>JAYVQJ010000515.1:0-7426 GCA_043777235.1 Planctomycetia bacterium | reverse complement strand
TCTGGTTCCGTGCCACGGCGATTGAGCATGATGTTCGATGGCTTGATATCTCGATGAACCAACCCCAGCGAATGCGCCTCGAACAATGAGCCGCAGATTTGATTCAGGATGTGAATGACTCGCGATTCGGGCTGCGGCCCGTACCGCTCGACGAGTGCCTGCAAGTCGACCCCGTCGAGGTATTCCATCGCGTAATAAAACACTCCTTCGGGCGTCCGGCCGTAATCATAAACCGCAATCGTGTTCGGGTGATTGAGCTGGCAGGTGATCTGCACTTCGCGCTCGAACCGCTTGATCGAATCGTCATTGACCAAGTCTACATTGAGCATTTTGATCGCGGTCGGCCGCCGCAGCATCGCGTGATGTCCTTTGTAAACCACACCCATGCCGCCTTGGCCGAGCTTTCGATCAAGCACGTACTGGCCGAGTTGCTTGGCTTCGATCGCCGCCTTCTGAGCGTCACGCCGCAGCCGCGCCACGATCACCATCCCGACGAAGATCGTCACCGACGAAACGCCGAGCAGCGTGTAGATTCCGAAGAACATCCATTGCACGATCGTCAGCGGCCGGAAGGCTTCGTCGTAATCGACTTCAGTAGTGACCCCAATCCCATACTTCTCCAACCACATCCAGGCTCCGACAACCGGTACGCCGCGATAATCAGGGTAGCCATCGACATCGACCCCGGATTCACCCGCCGTGGCTTTGGCCGCCATCTTCGTCAGCGGCAGTTCGGCTCGACGCACCTTGGGGCGAAAGCCTTCCATCATGTTGCCGCCGGGATTTCGCAGAGTCAGTGACAGGATCGACTTCGCCCCTTCTTCGTCCGGCAGCAGTCCCAACAACATCAAGTCTTCATCGAAGCGGCTGTTCGACACCAACAAGCCCCGCTTGTCGAACGCGTACGTCTCGCCCGATTTTCCGATTCGGCCAAGCTGCAAGATGCGAGTGAACTCGCGCTCCGGCTTGATCCGCATGGCAAGCGTGCCGACGACTTGAAAGCTCGTGTCACGCACCGGAGCCGCGACAAACATCGTCGGTTGACCAGTCCGCATCCGGCCTCGCTCGTCCTTCATCAGCACGATGCTGGGCATCGGCGTGCTGAATGAAGTCGTCCCTTCGATGGCTCGCGTCAGGAACGATTCGTACTCGCCGACCGTGCGGCCAACCATTTCCGGTTCCGATGCGGCCAGAATCTTCTGCTGACGATCCGTCACAAAGAATCCCACGAAGTCGTGCGAGACCATCCCCACGCCCAACTCTTTCCCCAACTGCACGCTGAGCTGAGCGGCCGACATCGGGGCAGCCGACGTTGCTTCCGAACCATGAGATGGCTTCTCGTCCTGAGCCGCGATCAGCTTCTCGATGGTGTCTCGAATCGACCGGTTATTCGCCTGAGTCTCCGCTCCCGCGGCCTGAGTCTTCAACCACGTCCCCAACATCGAGGTCTCGACATTCAACAACGTCTGCAACTGCGACTGAAAGCTGGACTTCATCGTGCTCCGAATCGCGCTGCTGACCCCGATTCCCACGACCGCTAATACGACAACCGCAATGATTGGCCACAGCCAAACTTGCTGCTTCAGGATCGTCCCCGTTCGCATAATCGTCCGCGCGGCGGACGTGCGAGCAAACGTCATGTGCGCCTGCGGCACAGCCGTCGTTCCACGCGACTTTCGAAACAAATTCAGCGGATTCATGGCCCGACTCACAGAGCATTATCGCGCTGGCTGCCATCAAAAACCTCTTGCAGCACAGCCCACAACCAAAAACGAGCCGTGAGCCTATTCAACGAACTTCACGAATCAAGCAACCTCCTCGAATTCCTCCGAAATCCTTGTGGTCCCCTTCGCTTCAATCCGCACAACCCACCCGCTGATGCGGCGACGAACACGAATTGACGAGCACTCTGCCAACCCGATTGGAATTGTGAGCAGCCGTTCGTTGGGTGGCACGTCCTGATACGAAGTCCCAGAATTAGCCGCGCGGCGCTAGCCCCGGTTCGTGCCGCAAAAATCGAGGCTAGCGCCGCGCGGCTAATTTGTGCGATCCGTATGAGTCATCGAAGGGCGTGGCCAGAGTGGCTTGTGTTGGAAATGGAAAGCGTGTGCCACATTCCGCCCACTGGCCAGGCACGCCATCCGTCTGCACTTGAGACCCAATGATCGACTCGGCTGGGGTTCCGCAGTTTTCGCATTCGTGACATGACGTCGTCTGATACCGATCGCAGAAAATAACTGCGCTGTGTGATGAGCCGAACGGACAAACGCGCAGTTATTTCTTGCGATCCGTATTAGTCCAACTCTTGGAGTCGTCGAATCAGTCGGGCGACTTCAAAGTGAATCCGCTGTCTTTGCCAAATCAAGATTCTTCCGCGCGGAAGTGACTTGATCGTGCCTCCTTCCCCGCCGTTGATCAGCCAGGGACCGCTCGTGTTTTCGGTGAGCAGTTCAACCACGTTGCTTTGATCAAGCCCGCCATCCAGGAGCTTTTGGATGGAATAGACTCGCAATTCGTTGCGATCGTTGGCGTGCGGCGTGATCTGCAAAGCACCACTGTCGATGTACCACGACAGGTTGGACTTCGTGCTTTTCATGGCTCGATTCAAGGCCGTTTCCAGTCGGAGATGTCGTGCCTTCAGCCGGACTCGCGTGTCCAGGCCGATGTTGTCTTCCTCCAAGGCTTCGAGGTCCAGCTCCGCAGGCACGCCCTGAGTTTCGTCGAGCCACTTCACGAAGTCGGACAACGTCATGTCGATGTCCACATCCACTCGCTCACACAGCTTGTTGAGGATTTGCTCCTCCGCGTCATCGTCCTCGCCCCAATTGCGAGCGAACTCCGAATCGACCAAGCGTGCCCCGTTTTTGATCAGCACGTCATCGCCGCGTGCCACAAGGACACACAGGATCAACGACACCGCCACGAAGCTACCACGAAAACAAACAGACTGCCGCGACATGGGATCCCTTTCTCGTTGAGACGTGAGTGGGGAAAGGCGAGCGGATCTTAACATCGAGGTGCTCAGCATCAATTCATTTCTGGACAACGAAGTGTTGATCACCCAATCTTCAATTGGCACTTCTCATTTCCAATCGCCCCTCCGCAAACATCCGGATCGCTTCGGGGTAGGCTTCGCATTCGGCTTCGAAGACGCGGGCGGCGAGAGTGTCGGGAGTGTCGCCTTCGAGGACCGGGACGGCGTGTTGCACGAGGATCGGGCCGTGGTCGTATTCGTTGTCGGCGAAGTGGACCGTGCAGCCGCTGAGCTTCACGCCGCGAGCCAACACCGCTTCGTGAACGTGATGCCCGTGAAAGCCTTGGCCACAGAACGCGGGAATCAACGCGGGATGAATGTTGAGCACCCGCCGCTCGAAGTCCGGCGGAATGCGGATCAGCGATAGGAACCCGGCGAGCGTGACCAGATCGACGTTGGCCGCGCGGCAGCGGTCGAAGATCGCGGCGGAAAAACTCTCGACCGAATCAAACGTCTTCCGAGCGATCACATCACACGCCAACCCCGCCTCACGAGCACGCTCGATGCCGGCAATCCCTTCGCGGCTGGCGATGACGACAGCGACCTCGGCGTTCAGTTCACCGGCTTTGATCTTCTTCAAGAAATTGACCAACGTTGTCCCGCCGCCGGAGATCAACACGGCCAATCGAATCGGCCGATCCAGCTTGAGCGAACGGAAGGAAGAAGATGGATTGGAAGAAGTCATTCGAGTTCCCTGTCTCAATAGCGATGATGAGCGAGGCTTCGCCTCGAACCGTGAGCCGGCACGCGCTAGCGTCCGGTTCGAGAGTTCATCGACCTTTCAAACCGGACGCTAGCGCGTGCCGGCTAATGTCCTAAATTATGTGCCGTTGGGCTGACGCCGCCCGGCTACGAACAAGTCCGCGTTCTTTTGTAGGAAGTCGTCACGCCAGCGGTAGTGGTCGAGCAAGGTTGAAGTGCCTCGGCCGAGCAAGTGGTCGGCGAGAAAGATCGCCTCGATTGTGGCGAGTCCGGCGGTTGGGTCGTCGAAGACTTTGGAGACGCGCGGGTACGCGGTTTGACAAGATGGCAGGCTGCGGACGGGCAGGTGGGCGTACTTCTTCTCCATGCGTTCGGCAAGTCGCCAGGTGCCGTCGATGACCAACAGTCCGCAGTCACGATCGGCTTCGCTGAGGATGGGTCCGCCGATGCCGAGTCGGACGTAACCATCGAGCGATTCAGGGCCGTCATCGGGATACGTCCAGAAGACGAATCCGTCGCGAGTGCGCAGCGGCTCGACCGAACATTTCTTTCGGTTCTCGCGGCGATGGACGACGATGATGGTGGGAGGATGGGGCACGAGTAGTTGCTTTGGAGTGCGGTATGTCAGTACCGCTTTTCTTTGCGAGCTCTGCGCCTCTGCGTGAAACAGAAAATCTCACGCAGAGGCGCAGAGTTCGCAAAGCTGAAGAATCCAACGCGGAGCTGACACTCCGCACTCCAAAGTGGCCTCGTGGAACAACGCGGTTATGTTGCTGATGACTCAGCCGTGGCAATAGAGTGACTCGACCGGTCGTTCGCAAGCGGCGCGGCGTGGAGTGATGTTGATGATGTTGTTGCTGTGTCCCGAATGTTGCCAGTGGCGCGAGCCGGCGGAAGGCCGTTGCTCGATGTGTTGCGGCACGTTGGACCTGGCTGTTCCCGATCCGGCGTTGGACTCCATCGCCGACGAAATCGGTGAGCAGTCCGGTTGGATTGGAAAGGGAGACCTGTTGCGAGCGGTGCTGCCGAAACGCGGCTGTCTGTATTCAACGACCAATGGATTGTTGTTTGTGCCGGATGACTCGCGAGTCATCTTGTTCGCGGATGCTCGGCAGGCAGCGACAGCGCAGCGCGGATTGGTCCGGCTCGTGGCGCGGTTGTGGTCACGGCTGACTCGTCGCGGCGGAATCGAGCGGTTTGCTTGCGAACAGCGAGCGAGTGGGTTGAGTGCGTCTGACCGTTTGGCTCTGGCGGGATTGCTGTGCAGCGATCCGGGTGTGTGGTTCTTGGCTCGTGCGATGATGGCGAGTTGGCGACGACAACGGGGCCAATGGGAGTTCACGAGAGCCGACTCTCGCCCGTGGCCGGAGCGGATTTCGATGCTCGATCGTGATGGCGATCGTGCTCTTCAAACTTGGTTGGAGACAACAGAGTGCCCGCTGCCCATGAATGTCCGCTGAGTGAATTCCTCGATTTAGTTCGAGACTCGCTGAAGAGTGATACTTGCTGGGGATTCGTGCTCAGCCAGCCGTGTCGTCGTTCGGCGGAGACCTCGGAAGAGGCGCCGTCGAAGCTTTCGGTGCGGCCGATCATGTTGTCCGAGCAGCGGCGATATCAACTTGCCGAGCGGCGCGGCAAGCAGGAGTTTCATCTCAATCTTACGGGCAAGGAATTGTTGACTCGCATCACCGAGGAACTCGGCGAGCGGTTTGAGCAAGCGGACTTGTTCTCGGCGGAAGCGGACTTCTCCGCGCGAGTGACTCAGGAAGGCATCGCGCGAGTGACGCGACGCAAGCCGTCGAAGTCGGCTCCGGCACTGACGCATGATCGCCGCAAACAATACTTGATTCCCGAAGGCCGGCCCTGTCCGTTCTTGGCGGAGATCGGCGTGATGACCCCGGTCGGCCAGGTCAAAGCGTCGATGCAGGCCAAGTTTCGGCAGGTAAATCGGTTTCTCGAATTCGTGGATGACGTGCTGCCGGATCTGCCAGCAAACGGTGTTCTGCGCGTGATCGACTTCGGCTGCGGCAAGAGTTACCTCACGTTTGCGTTGCATTACTTGCTGACCGAACTGCGCGGGCGTGAGGTCGACATCATCGGACTCGACTTGAAGAATGAGGTTGTCCGCGACTGCCAACGAATTGCAGAGAAGCTGAACTGTCGTGGTCTGCGATTCGAGATTGGGGACATCGCGGGGTACTCGGCAGCCGGGCCGGTCGACATGTCGGTCTCGTTGCACGCTTGCGACACCGCGACCGATGCGGCGATCGCTCAAGCGATCAAGTGGCGAGCGAAGGTGATCCTCGCGGTGCCGTGTTGTCAGCATGAGGTCTTCGGTCTGCTGTCCGAAGAGGTGCTTCCGGGGTTGTTGCGTCACGGCATCTTGAAGGAACGCTTCGCCGCACTGGCGACGGATGCGCTACGAGCAGCGTTACTAGAAACGGCCGGCTATCGAACTCAAGTCGTCGAGTTCATCGACCTCGAACACACGCCGAAGAATCTGCTGATTCGAGCCGTCCTCGACGAGCACGCTATCCAAGGAAACGCCCTTCAGCGATACGAGCAGTTCAAGGCGCAACTTGGCCTGCGAACCTTTTCGTCCGAACGTTTGCTACAGACTGCCATCGATTCTTGCGCCGGCGGCGACGACCGGGTTTCACTCGTTGACAAGTGAAACGAGCCGCATTGTGCGACGTACGCCCAACTCCCGATCCGGCTCAGCAGGAGCCTCGCCCTCTCGAACCGCAACAGACTCCCAAGATTCAGAGGAATTGCAGCGTGACCGGCTCGACGGCCGACTTTAGAATCCTGCCGCTCGTGAGATTGGTTTGGCTCGTGACTGTTCGCGGCGATCTGCACTTTGAGGAGACTTGGCTCATGGCAAAATTTTGGTGGCAATCAGCGTTGTTGGCATTCGCGCTCGGATGTGCCCAGAACACTCCTCCGTCAAGTCCCGTGACTGTCGAGAAGGTTTCAGCGGAGGCCGCCACACCCGACGAATCGCAATCCGGCGACGTGCATTTGGTCACGCTGAGCCTGCCGAACATGACGTGCCCGATCTGTGCCAAGGAAGTCCGAACCGAACTCGCCCAGATCGAGGGGGTGTCGGACGTCGAGACCGATGTGAAAGCCAACTCCTGCAAATTCAAGCTCGCCGACAAAGACCTCGACCTGCAAGCCAAACTCGATGAACTCGCCGCCGGCAACGAAAGCCTGAAGGGCTTCAAGGTCGTCAAGAAGTGAGCGTCGCGAGCGTCTGTGGCTTCGATGTCGTGGACTGTGCCACACGAGTTTCGACGAGTCAGGAGGTGGCTGATGCTTGCGGTTCATGCGAAGTGGAAAGACGGAAGAGTCGTCGTTGACGAGGCGGCCGATTGGCCGGAAGGGTGTGAATTGGAAGTCCGCCCCGTGGCCGTCGATGGTTCAGATGACGACGTTGAATCCAACGATCCCGCAGCGATCGCGCGGTGGATCGCGGAGTTTCAAGCGGTCCCGCCTTTGGAAATGACGGCGGAAGAAGAGGCCGAATGGCAGGCGGCGCGGCAGGCTCAGCGCGTGGCCGCCACTGTGTGCGAGACTCGGCGTGAATTTGCGGCAGGTCAGTGCCAAGTGGTCGACGCCACCGATTTGATCCGTGAGGCTCAGTCGTGAGGCGTCTTCTCCAGCAGTTTTCGCTTCGCTAGGCGATTC
>JAYVQJ010000514.1:0-7440 GCA_043777235.1 Planctomycetia bacterium | reverse complement strand
GTCTACGGTAAATTCTCATCAGCCGCTCGCCTTAGTCGGCGCGAATCGCGCCTTGATCCAGCAGGAGTTGGACGAACTTCTTGGCGACTGGCCCTGCCACCTTGCCGCCGGAACCAGCTTGTTCCAGGACGACGACAAATGCAATCCGGGGCCGATCCGCCGGGACGTAACCCGCGAACCAGGCGTGATCCGGCTTGTTGCCGCCGATTTCCGCTGTCCCTGTCTTGCCGGCGATCGCGACCTCGTTCATGCGGACGGTTTTGAATCCAGTTCCCTGCCGATGAGCGACCACCTGTTCTAAGCCTTCACGCACGCGAGCCAACGTGCCGTCGGAAAGGTCATGCAGCCGGTGACGGTTCGGTTCGATCATCACGGGCGTGACACTTTCGCCGTCAGCACTGATCTCACGCGCGACATGCGGAGTCACCAACCAACCATCATTCGCGACGGCGGCCATCATGCGAGCGATCTGCAACGGCGTTGCCGTTAATCGCGATTGACCGATCGCCATGCCCAGCGTGTCTCCTTCGTACCACGGCTCGCGCCGCGCAGTTGCCGATTTTTCGGTGGCTGACGCCGCACCGTCGGACTCCCACGGCGAAGCCGGACGCAAGAGATCATCACCGTCATTGAGTTGCTCGTGGCTCGCCAATTCGATTTTGGTTTTCGAGCCGCTCTTCGTGGGAGGCTCCGGCGGGCGGGGCACATGTCCGCGAACCTCATTCGGCACGTCGATGCCGGTGCGTTCGCCGAATCCGAACTCGTCGGCCCAATGCACGAGCGGTTGCGGGCCGAGCGTCTGGGCCGCTTTGAAAAAATAGACGTTGCATGACTGAGCGATCGCTTTCGTCAGATCAGTCCCGTAATGCCCGTGACCGAAATGCGAGAACGTGTAGCACCGCAGCTTCTTGGGATCTTTCAGATACCCGACGCATTCGTACTGATGATCCGGGTCGATGCGATGACTCTCCAGTACCGCGACCGCCGAGACCGTCTTGAACACCGAACCGGGCGGCAGCTTCATCTGAGTCACTCGCGGAAACATCGGCCGCCGCGGATCGTCGCGAAGTGATTGTTGAACCTCCTCGCTGCCCGACAGGAAATCGTTGACGTCAAATGTCGGGGCAACCGCCGCCGCGAGCACTGCTCCTGTCCGCACATCAATCGCGACAATGCACCCGCCGTGGGGCACGTTTTCAACGTGCCCGTCCTCCGGTTCCACCGCGTCCACCAACAATTTCGTCGCCTGTTCCTGCAACGCGACCGACAGATTCAGCACAACATCGCGCCCGGATTTTGGCGGAGTGACAATTTCGTTCCGCACGATCGTCCCATGACGATCACGCACGATCTTCCGTTGCCCGCGCACGCCTCGCAGCGTTTCTTCGTAGGACTTCTCAATGCCGGATCGTCCAATCGTGTCACCCGGCTGATAGTCGAGCAGATCACCTTTCGGAAACTTCTCGCGACGAGCCTTCAGTTCATCCGCGTCAATCTCGCCGCGATAGCCAACCAAGTGCGGCGCGACTCGGCCGTGCGGATAAACGCGGCGACTGACCATGTCCGTTCGCACGCCGGGGTATTGTTCCGGCTGAGTTTCGATTTCGTCGATGACTTCGCGCGAGACCTCGTCAAGCAACAGGTGATAGTCCGACTGCTCGGCGATTCGCAGCGGATCTCGCCGATCGCGAGTCGGCGTCGTTGTGAGTTCATGCTTGATGACGTCCCAGGCTCGTTCGACACCAACCCGAAGCGTGAGCGAGGGATCTTCGGTCGTCAGTGGACGACTGCCCTCGCTCACGCTTCGGGTTAGTGCGGTGCGGTTCTCGGCTCGTTCTTCGACCAGCCGATGGATTCGTTCGACTCGTTGTTGAATGCCGTGGCGTCGGTCGGCGAGCTTGTCGGCATTCACTTCCGTCAGGTCGGCCAGCGATTGCCACAACGTCGCACGCCGCGCGAGGACATCGGCTTTGGCCAGTTCGACCTTCGCCTTGTCGCGTCGTTCGGAACGGCTCAGCCGAGCCAACGCTTCGTCACGCAGCCAACGATCATTCGGCGGTTCTTCGAGCCAACGGTAATGCACGAGCAGTCGACATCGCTCGTCATCGAATGCCAGCACCGTGCCATCACTCGCCACGATGCGGCCGTTGCGAGCGGGGATCGCTTCGACCACTTCAGTCTCGTGCCGAGTCTCAACCGCAAATCCCTCGGCCACGAAGCCCTGCAAATGAAGCAACCGTCCGGCCACAACCAGAAGCGGCAACGTCATCACCACGAACAGCCACAACAGCCGCACGCCTGGTTCGGCATCGACGTCGAATGCCGAACCGCCGTCGCGAGCGGGTCCGCTGTCATAAATCGGAGTGGGACGATTACGCATCATTCACCTTGGAGTGCGGCGGCTTGACGCCACCCTCCATTCAAGAAGTACCAAGGTGACCAACTTCTCAAAACGGCCAAACAAGAAGCTCTCTCGTTTCTTTGCGAGTGACTTTGTCATCGAAAATCGACGGCCCTTGAATGGAGGGCGGTGTCGAGCCACCGCACTCCAAGGAGTGCGCAAATGCCAGCTCCGATCGCTGCTTCGCCAGCGAGGATCATCAGCGAAGTGAGCGTCACCGGTGAACCATTCGAGAAGACACTGCCGAGTCCGTGCGACAACACGAGTCCCGTTCCAATGATCGCAAACTGCCACACGAGTTTCGGCCAGCGCGAACGAACGTCTTCATCAGGACGCAGCGGAATCGACAGCGCGGCGGTCAATGTGGCCGACAACATTTCGATTCCGAATCGCCCGTCCGACATCCCGTCGGCCAGCAGGCCAATGATTGCCACCCACACGATGCCACGAGCATCCGCGAACCAACTCAGCGCAAGCACCACCGGCAACCACATGAGTGGCGGCCGGCAGTCGCCGATGGCGAGCGCGGTCCCGCTCGCGGCTTGTGCAGCGACGGAGAGGTAGGTCGCGAGGGTGAGGGTGAGGTGTTTCATGATTTGGAGGTTGGGCACTCTTGCCCGACCGGGACGGGCAGGAGTGCCCATCCTCCAGTTCAATTGGCCAGTCGTTTCGGATTCATCATCGGCCGCACGATGCTGACCGATTTTGCGGAGTGAGGATCGAGGGCCGGGCGGACTTCGATGTCCCACTGCATCGCACCAGGAGCCAGTTCGGCGCGCGTCACGGTGCCGTAGAACAACGGAGTCTCGAAGCCACCGGGTGTTTCCAACGCGAAGACTTCGTCACCTTCGTTGACCGGTTCGGTGGCTCGAACCTTTGTCAGACGGCAAGCGTTCTTGCCGTTGCCGATCAGCACGCCGTCCGCGCCGAAGGCCAGGCCGGCCGAGGTCACACGAGCGAGTCTCGCTCGGCCGCTGAAGTGTTTGTCGGTGAGCGGCACCCAGGTGCTCGACCAATGTCCGACGTTTTGCAGTTTGCCGACCACGCAGCTACCCGCGAAGACCGGCAAGTCGGCCGCGAGTCCGACGTCCTCACCTTGATCGACCAACTTCGCATTCGCGTCGAGCACCAACGAAGCCTCGACAACGCCACTCGTCTTGCCGCGATCGAGCAGCTTGCCGCCGCGCCAAGACGCGGCGAGTTCTTCACCGAGCACATGTGCTTCGACCACCTGTGGCACGATCAGCGGCGGCGGATCAATCGGACGTCGTTCGTCATCGTGCCGCCGCAGCGCCAGAATCTTTTGCTCGCGAGTCCGTTGATGCGCGAGTTGCTCGCGCCGGAATTGCTTTTGGGTTTTCGCAATTTGAGATTTCAAATCTGAAATTTGAGATTGCAGTTCTCGTTCATCGTCACCGACGAATCGTTGCTGAATTTGCTTCGCTGCCGATTGCTGAGCTGAGGCGGCCAATTGCACTCCCGGCTGCAGCCCGTCGCGAATCGTCGTCCGCAGCCAGCGTTGCACGTTCGGCGGCGAGAATCCCAGCCCGATTGCGGCGGCAAGGCAGAGAGTGGTGATGAGTTTGGGCATGGAGCGCGCATCTGGTGAGCCGGGTGGCGTCAGCCCCCGGACGTGCCACGGTTGATTCTTGTCCGGAGGCTGACGCCGCCCGGCTCGCCGGTTTCAAATTCAAAAATCCTTTGCGCCGTCGTCGAGGCTGGATCGCCATTGCGAGAGGTGATCGAGACAGATCGCAGTGCCGCGAGCGACGGTGGTCAACGGGTCGTCGGTGACTCGGACGGGGATGCCGAGCTGCTCGTTCATCAGTTGGTCGAGTCCGCGCAGCAAGGCTCCGCCGCCGGTCAGGACGAGGCCGTGATCGACGATGTCGCCGACGAGTTCCGGTTTGCATTGCTCAATGCAGTTCTTGACACAGTTAAGGATCGCAGTGACCGGCTCGCGCAGGGCTTCACGAATCTCTTCGCTGGTGACGACTGCTTTGCGCGGGATACTGCTGATCGTGTCGAGGCCGCGGACTTCCATCGTCAGCTCTTGTTCGAGCGGGTACGCGCTGCCGATTTGGATTTTGACTTTCTCGGCGGTTGGTGTGCCAATCCGCAGCGAGAAGCGTTGCTTGAGATATTCGACGACTGCCTCGTCGAGTTCATCGCCGGCGACTCGCACCGATTGCGACGCGACGATCTCGCCGAGACTGAAGATCGCGACGTCGCTGGTCCCTCCGCCGATGTCGCAGACCATGCTGGCGATCGGCTCGGAGATCGGCAGTCCCGCTCCGATGCCGGCGGCTTTGGATTCTTCAATGAGATACACGCGGCCGGCTCCGGCCCGTTCGGCGGAGTTGAAGACGGCTCGCTTCTCGACCGGTGTGATGCCGCCGGGGACGGCGATGATGACTCGCGGTTTGAGTCCACGTGTCTGTCGCGAAGCCTTCTGGATGAAGTACCGCAGCATCGCCTCGCACAGTTCAAAGTCGGTGATGACTCCGTCCTGCAACGGACGAATGGCGGTGATCGAATCGGGAGTGCGGCCGAGCATCTGCTTGGCCAGCTTGCCGACGGCCGTCCCTTTGCCGAGCACTCGCCGCGTTCCCTTTTCGAGGGCGACGACCGAGGGTTCGTTGAGCACGATCCCCTCGCCCTGCACGGACACGAGCGTGTTTGCCGTTCCGAGGTCGATGGCCAAATCAGGACAGAAGAATCGACGCAGACGATGAAACATGGGTCTTCCGTGACCGCAAAATGAAGAGGTGCTGGCACTTCCCTGCCAGATCGGGGCGGCCTTGTAGTCCGACCAGCAACAGCGGACAAGACACCTTTCAAGTGAGTTTGCCACGTCAGCCAGCGACATCGGATTGGCGTTGACCTTTGTGCTGAATTCCAGCGACTCTGTGTGTCAGAAATCAAAAAATGAAACGGTTTCTGGTTGGTCGGAAAGGGAGGTCCACCATGTTCCGAATGATTTGTTGCGCCGTGCTGTGTTGCTGTCTGATCGGCACGGATCGTCTGAGTCGGGCCGATGAAGGGATTCGCGCCGACAGGTTGAACGATCCGTCAAAGTTTGAGTTCTTGGGGTGTGAGTCATTTCGTCCCGATGAACTTGCCAGAGCGTTGATCGGCGATCCGAAGATGATGCTTGCGCGGCAGCCACAGCAAACGCTGGAGGCGTTGTTGCGTCTGACCGAGTCGCGTCTCGTCGAGGGTTATCAGTCGAGTGGCTTTCCCGACGCCCAAGTGGTGGCGGGACTCAACGGAGCCAATGATCGGATTGTCGTCCGAGTCACCGAGGGGCCGGGCTTCGTCTGGGGCGACGTGCGGATCAGCGGCAATCGAACGATCTCAGCAGATGATCTCAGGACTTGGCTGTCCCAAAAACATCCGCGAGGAACAACGGGAGCGGTCGTCATCGACTTGAAGACCGGCGATCAAGCTCCGGTGGCAGCCACCAATGCCCAAGTGCCGCGTCCAAGGGATCATTCGGGAACAGTCGTGCATGGCAAACCGGCTCGATTTTCCGAGGCGGCTCATGCGTTTCTCAAGGCAAACATCCAAAGGGGATGTGAAGAGCAAGGGTACTTTGCGGCTCGATTCCGAACCGAGATTCTGCGCGATGTGAAGTCAAACAGAGCACACTTGCAGATTGTGTTCGACGATGAAGGCCCGCTCGCGACTCTGCGGGACGTCGAGTTCGTCGGATTGAAGCGTCACACACCGGACGAAGTCCTGTCGGAGTTGCTTCTACAACGAGGGGGATCGGCGAAAGGCTTGCATGTGGGAGACATCGAACGGCAGTTAGCCGCAACGGGGCGCTTTGTTTCGCAGCGGGTCACTCTGCACCATTCATCTGACGCACCATCGGACCTCCGATTGAAAATCGAGGTCGCAGAATATGAGATCGCTCCGAAGCTGTCGGATTCGTTGTCTCGGCGAGCCGAGACTCTGCGGCGGTTCGCACTTTGGGTCGAACAGTTTCCCAATCAGCCGCAAGAACTCGTGTGTCTTTGGACCTGTCCGATCGACACCACTCAAGCCAACCTGCCACCGGCGTTTCGTGACGCGACTGGTTTGCGAGGTGTCGTCGCACTTTCGCCCCGACGAGGGTTGCTGGCGTCGATCGACGTGACAAAACGAGATGGACGACAGGAACCGCTCTTCACGGGAATTTTTGCGAGCGGTCGAATCGCGATGTGGCTCCCGCGGCAGAAATCTCGGTTCGATATTTCGACGGACGAGGGTTCGGAGCAACTGTTTCTATCGGCTCGAATCACGTTGCCGATCAGTTTTACCGGGATCAATCTTCCGGGACAGAAAGGTCAGCAACGCTGTACCATCGGATTTGGAATGGCGAGTAATCGTCGGCCCGATCAACCACCGTTCGAGGTGAAATTCACCATGCCGACGGTCGTCGCCATGAATACGTTCGATGTGCCGGAATGGAAAGAAACGTGGAATGAGGGGACGCTCGTCCTCACACGGGATAAGGTCCGGTTGCATTTTGATGGAGAGTCTGGGCAGCTTCTGGAAGGACTAATCGAGCACGATGGGTTTGTCGCACAGGTCCAAGTGAGAGAAGGTTTCTTCGAGGAAGAATTCGCGAAGTACGATCGTTCGTCACGCGACGTTCCCAATGTGTTCAATGTGAATGCTCCTTGGAATTCGTGTATCGGATTCCTGCGGACGGTCATCGCGGATGCCAAGCAGCAATTTCGTTCGATGATTCCCGGTGCCGCCGGAGTGCCGGCTGTGGCTGAAGCCGCTGTCGATTCCGCGCCGGATTTTCTGAGCGATCCGAAACGGCTGTCGCTGCTGACACAATTCGTGTCGGGCCTGTTCGACGATCGCGTACCAGATTGGCTCGCGCCGATGTCTGACCGGCCCACGTTTTGGATTCCCGCGGACAACTCGGCCTACCAAAAGCACCAGTTCGAGTCGATGGGTCCGATGACGATGATTGCTGTGGATGAACTGGCTGGCAAAGACTCGTGGTGCTGGAAGGTGGGTCGCCAAGCGGCGCTCCTCAT
>JAYVQJ010000513.1:0-7442 GCA_043777235.1 Planctomycetia bacterium | reverse complement strand
CTCCGGAGCCGAAGGTTGGAGGTTCGAATCCTCCCGGGGGTATTTTCCTAAGTCCTACTGAATCCATAGGTGCTGCTCATGTTCGACCGACGCCCTTCTGATCGCGTTCTTCGGCGGCTCCGTCACCTTGATCGTCACCGGCCGGCTGGCCATGGAGACGAGCGTGTTGGGGCGGTCCTTCGCGTCCTGGGCTTTGTGGAACGGCACTTGAGCTTGGCCGAGGACCGACATCGTGTACTCGCCGGGGCGAGTGCCCGGCTGTACGGTGATGCGGATCGTCACGTCGTTCGTATCGGCGGCGATGCTGGCGTTCGGCATTTGGAATTGGCCTTTGAACGACAGCGGGATCAGGTTGATCGAGTTCTTGAACTCCGGCCAGAAGCGTTTGGCTTGGACTTTCAATTCGATCGTCTTGCCCGCTTCGATCTCGATCTGATTCGGCACGAGTTCCAGCGAGTACGGCGCGGTTTCGCGGACGGCGATCAGTTGCTCGCGCGTCGGCCGACTGCTGTTGAGGTTGGCTTGGTTCCAGACGCGCGTGTACGGTCGGACTTCGCGGCGGAGCGTTTGTTCGCCGACCTTCGCTGTCGCGAACAGCTTGATTGGAGCGTCGATGTCGGCCGCGTTCTCGTCGGACCAGAGCACGAACGTGCCGCGCTGATCGTCGGTCGTCGTCGGTGCGAAATGAACTCCCGGCGGCAGCCCCTCAGCCGTGATCGTGTACGGGCCATTGAGTCCATCGCGGAAGTGCGTGACGATATCGAGGTACGCGGTCCCTCCCTTCCACAATGTCAGGTGGCCGGGGCCGGGGTTCTGGCTGTGGATCGCGGCGACGTACAAATCGGGCTGAGGCTTTCGCAACGACAAGACGTACTGATATCGCGGACCGCCTCGGCCGTAACGCTCTTGCACGAGGATGCGGTACTTCTGGTCCTTGACCAGCGAAAACATCCCGACGGGATCTCGCAGGTGTCCGTCAAAGGCTTGTTGACGATGCCCGAAGTCGTCGAACTCACCAACGCGATTTCGCTTCTCGTCGAATGCGACAACCACCGGATCGGCGCGACCGCTGATTCGTTCGCAGAAAACTTCGACGGCATAGTTGCCGTTCTCCGGAACCGTGACCTCGTACCAATCGGCATCGCGCGGCTGATCGAATCGCCCGGCCACGATCGCCGGCAGAGTGATCGGCTGCGCTTTGTCGAAGTCGTTGTTCGGCTCGGCTTCGATCGTCACGACCTCTTTCGTGACGAGTATCCGCTGAGCGTTCAGCGACGGCCCGACGCCTGGAAACTCCGGTCGCCATTGAAACCCGGTGAGCGTGCATGTCCCGGCCGTCGGCAACACCGAGTGATCGGTCGGATGTTCGAGAAACCGATACGCCTGCAAGTCAAGAACGTCCGTCGGAGCCGATAGAGGCAACGCGATTTCATCCAGCGGCACATCAACAATCTTCGCTGTCGATGGCTTCGCTCCGCTGCCAAGATTCCGACCAAGCACCGTCAGCGTCGCTGATTGCCCAGCGGTGATCGCGCGCGGAAAAACATTCTCGACATGCGGCCGATCGGAGATGACCAGCCGATACGGTGCTCCGCCGTTGAACGTCAGATCGTGAAACTTCACGAAGTATTCACCGTCCTCCGGCGCGACGAAATCGAGAAACGGATCGGCCCCGAAGTAATCGCTGTTCGACGCCAGCGGTTTGCCCGCCTTGTTGGTGAGCGTCAGCGTTCCATCCATCGTCGAGTCCAATCGCGTCGCGTGACACTCGACGATGACTCGCTGCCCGCGCTTCGCCTCGAACCGAAACCAATCTTCGCCGTTCTGATCGCTCATCCCGTTGATCGCGGAATTGATCGTCACAAGCTGAGCCTGATCCGCTTCGTTGTTCGGCTCCTTCTCCTCGACATCCTGCAACCCGTGAGTCACCTGAAACAGCCGAGGATTGCTGACCCCAAACCGCCCGACGAGCCGGCAATCATAAGTCCCCGCCGGCACGTCACCCGCGATCGTGACTTTGAACACGCGGTTCTCGCGAACGTGCTCGGCCTTGATCCCCGGATGATCGAACAGCAACTCGGTGACACCGTCGGTGTCGCCACCCGCTTGCTCAACCTGCAATGTCGTGCCTGCCGCGCCGCCAATCGGAATCAAACGGTCAAAGCGGATCAGCGGCAGTTCGGCCCGAACACAAACTCCACCCAAACCCAGAACCAACAACACGGCCAACGAGAGCCAAAGACAATTCTTCTTGCCTCCTCTCTTCGTTCCCTTCGTTTCCTTCTGTTCAATTCTCATAAATTCGCACCCGGCAGAATCATTCGTGACACGCCGTCAATCAGCCGCACTTCGTGAAAGTTAATCAGCAGACCCAGCGGGATGTCCAACAGCCTCATGTAACTCAGCAGTTGAGCCTTGTGAATCGGCAGGACTTCTTTGACCGCCTTGATCTCCACCAACAGGCAGCCCTCAACAAGCACATCGAACTTGAGCACCTCGTCCAACACCAAGTCCTTGTAACGAATCTGGACCTCGCGTTGATTGATGGCCGACACGCCGCGCAGGCCAACTTCGTGCAGCAGGCAACGTTCGTAGATGCTTTCGAGCAGCCCTGGCCCTAATGCCTTGTGGACTTCAATCGCGGCACCGATGACAACGTGGCTTAGCTCGTCGGCACGCGGGTAAAGCCTGTGCATGGCAAGAACACCCGGATTATGAACAGAAGGAAACGAAGAGAACGAAGGGGAAAGAAGATTGTTCATGACGACGGTTTAGAAATCGTCAGGTGTCGGTGCCTGTTACACCAACTCCGGAATCGGCGCGCCTTCGTTGAGGATTGGCAGCGGACGTTTCGCCTGATCGAAGAAGACGTGATGGTGGTCAACGCCGAGCACCTTGTACATCGTCGAGAGGACGCAGCCGGGCGTGTACGGTTTCGTCGTCGGGTACTCGGCGCGAGCATCGGTCGTGCCGATGGCTTGACCCATCTGCAAGCCGCCGCCGCCGAAGACAACACTCATCGCGCCGGGCCAGTGGTCTCGGCCTGAGCCACCGTTGATGCGCGGAGTGCGGCCGAATTCTCCGAAGCACATGACGAGCACGTCGTCGAACAGGCCGCGTTGATGCAGGTCGGTGACGAGAGCCGCAACGGCTCGATCGAACTTCGGCAACAGGTTGTTCTTCAATTGTGCGAAGTTGTCGCCGTGAGTGTCCCAGCCGCCGCCGGCTTGGATCGTGACGTAGGTCACACCCGCTTCGACCAAGCGTCGAGCCAGCAGACAGCTTTGTCCGAGATCGTTGCGGCCGTATTGATCGCGGAGCTTCGGGTCTTCCTTTTGGATGTTGAACGCTCGAACGGCGCGATCGTTCGTGATCATGTCCATCGCGTCGCGGTAGAACGTGTCGAGGCCGGCGATGTCTCCCTGCGTGTCGATGTCGCGGCGAATCGTGTCCAGCTTGCTCATCAAACCTTGCCGGCGTTCGAGCCGAGTCAGCGGCACTCGGCCAGGGAGCTTCAGATTGCGGACGTTGAAGCCGTCTTGATTCGGATCGCTGTCGGGCGCGAACGGATTGAAGGACGCTCCGAGATACGCCGCCTTGCCGAGTCCCAGCGAGTTCGGCAGGTTGACGTAGGCCGGCAAGCTCTCGGCATTCGCACCACGCATCCGAGCGACGACCGAACCACACGCGGGATATATGTTGTTGTTGACCTCGATGGTCGGTTGATAGCCGGTCAGCATCCACTGCGAACCCATGCCATGCCCGGCGTTCGTGTGCGTCGCTGACCGGACGATGGCCAGCTTGTCCATGACCTGAGCTTGCAGAGGACAATGCTCACCAATTTCGATACCGGGGACATTGGTCGGGATCGGTTTGAACTCGCCGCGAAACTCGGACGGAGCAGCGGGCTTCAAATCGTACATGTCGATGTGACTAGGCCCACCGGCTTGCCAGATTTGAATCACGGCCTTGCGTCGAGCCGGCTTCGCGGCTGAATCCGATTCCGCTCGCAGCGTGTTCGCCAGAGTCAGGCCACCGGCGGCGAGTCCACCGACTCGAAGAAAGTTGCGGCGAGAAACGCCGTCACAGGTGCGAGTTTGCGAGCCGATCAGGTCGAGCATGTGGTTGGACCTTTTGAGGCGGGAGTTTCTGGCGGGAGCCAATTAGCGGCTCAATAGAATACTTCGGCAAACCGGGGAGGAAAACGGATTCTGATCTGATTTTTCTCCCTCAGCCGAAGTTTTGATCGGGAGGATCGATTGGGTTTTGCTTTTTGAAACGCAGAGAGCACGGAGGAGACACGCAAAGTTCGCAAAGATTCCTCAGCGGCCTCTGCGCCGAACCCTGCGTTCTCAGCGTTTCAAAAAAAACGGAGGCCAATCGACTCTCGAAGCCTCACTGCGATGCCCGCCCGGCGCGTGGCTCTTCGACTTTGAATTGCACGCTGCCGCGAGGCGGAATCTGTTCGTCTTGTGTGAGGCTCAGCGGTGTGCCGTGCCAACCGGACTTCGAGGCGGCATGTTCATAGCCGACGTCGAACAACTTCTGCATCGTGCGCGGCTCGAATGCCAGGGGCGATGTCTGTTCGGCCAAGTCGCGAGGCACGGCCGTCAGCGCGAATGAGGCTCCGGCCCAGCGGCTCATCAAATACGTCTTGAGCAAGTCACCATCCATTTGAGATTGCAACACGCCGCCCACCGACTCTTCGATGACGGCCGAGAGCTTGCGTTGCACTCGGCGATGAGGTAATCGAAGTTGTCCGGCAACGATGACGTACACATGGAGGTCATCACGCACTTTCGCTTCGTCGGGATCGGACGCTGACATGCCGAGCATCGCCGGCTGTAAGAACAGCGACGCGGCGACTCCGCCATCGACGTGCAGTTCGGCATGACGTTGGCCTTCGACGTTGATGTCGATCTCGACCGGAGGCAACAAGCCGGGAACCGAGGCCGAGGCCAGCAGCACGTCGCGAAACAGTTCCAACTTGTTCGGATCATCGCCATCCGCGATGGCTCCCATGTCCCAAACGACAAGCCGCTTCGTGTCGAGATCGGTCGTGCCGACATACAGCCTTCGACCGTCGCGATGCGCTTCCGCAATTCGCGACAGAATCGTCGGCGAGATTTCGTTGGCAATTCGTTTCCGCAGCGGAGCCGAATCCGCCAGCGAGTCGGCGTAGACGAGGGCGGGCAACCAGCGCCGCGTGAAGATGTCGCGATCGCGACTCTGAGTGTAGCTCCGTTTCAAGAGTTCGTCGTACTCGGAGCCGAGAAATGCAAACGGCGCGATCAACGCTCCAGTGCTGATCCCAGTGACGACATCGAACTGCGGCCGATCACCCGCCGCCGTCCAGCCGTTGAGCACTCCGGCCGTGTACGCTCCGTTCGCTCCGCCGCCGGAGAGGACGAGCACATTGCTCGGTTCGCGAATCGTTGCTGAGACCGTGCGGACATCGCTCTGAGCTTGCTGTACGCGCGGAGCAATTTCCGGAGAACCATTCACCTCGATCAACCGCGCCGACTGCGGCAGTTCCAACGGCACATGCCGACGAGTGATCGCACAACCGGGCACTGCCAACAGGAGCAGCGTCAGCATGGCGATTCGGAGGTTGGGCACTCTTGCCCGACCCCGGACGGGCAAGAGTGCCCATCCTCCGAATTCATCGCGTCGGAGTGACATCATGTCTTTGTTTGCTCGGTGAGGCCCGGTGCGACAGAATCCGCCGCCACAATTCGGTCGAGAAGATAGGCCGAATTCCGACATCGCTCCAAGAGCGATCTCTCCGACCATTGAGAAGGTAGCCGCATGAAACTCTTGCTCACCAATGATGACGGTATCGACGCCCCCGGATTGCGACTGCTCGCCCAGATCGCTCGCGACTTCGGCGAGGTCATCGTCGTCGCTCCAGACGGAGTTCGATCTGGCTGCGGACATCAAGTCACGAACGATCGTCCGCTTGCGCTGACCGAGGTTCGACCTGGCGAGTTCGCTTGCGATGGAACGCCGGCGGACTGCACTCGGCTCGGCTTACGACACATCGCCCCGGATGTCGATTTCGTGCTGTCGGGAGTCAACGACGGCGGCAATCTCGGCGTCGATGTTTACATGTCTGGAACCGTTGCCGCTGTGCGCGAGGCCGTCTTACTCGGCACGCCGGGCATCGCGCTGTCGCAATACGTTGGCCGCAAAGACTCCGTCGATTGGCCGTCGCGAGGCATTCTCTTGCGCGGCGTGTTGAGTCAGTTGCTTGCATCACCGCCGCCGGACGGTTTCTGGAACGTGAACTTCCCAATCTGGGAACCGTCGCAACCGAAGCCGCAGATCATCGAGTGCCGCTTGGACCTCAACCGCCACGACGTCCGCTTTGAGCCACTCGAAGACCGCTGGCACTATCGCGGCATCTACCGTGACCGACCGCGCAGCGACGGCCACGACGTCGATGTCTGCTTCGGCGGCCAGATCGCGCTGACGCGGCTAACGATCGGCGGGTGAATGTAGCCATCATCGCTCCGCGTGATGAGCCTTTTGGAAGGCCCGCTCTGAAGCTCTCTGGCGACGACGCACTTCGAAAAGGAAGGCCCGTCACGCGGAGCGATGACGGCTACTTTGTGTCACGCGATCGAATACCCGCCGTCCACCAGCAGCACGACGCCGGTCATGAATGCCGCCGCCGGCGAACACAAAAACAACACCGGGCTGGCGACTTCTTCCGGACGTCCCCAACGCTTCATCGGCGTGCGATCGAGAATCGGTTGACTTCGTTCCGAATCCTCAACCAGCGGCTGAGTCATCGGCGTGTCGATCCAACCGGGAGCAACAGCGTTGACTCGAATTCCCTCTGACGCCCACGCGATCGCCAGCGACTTCGTGAGCTGCGCGACGCCTCCTTTACTCGCCGAGTACGCCGGGACGAATCCACTGCCGAAGAAGCTCAGCATCGACGCCGTGTTGACGATGCACCCACGCGACTTCGCCAACAACGGCCGACACGCCAAGCAAAGACGCATCGTCCCCGACAGGTTCGCGTCGAGCACTTCCAGAAACGTCGCTTCATCAAACTCCGCGCCGCCGCGCCGCAACATCCCGGCGCAGTTGACGAGCACATGCAGCGAATCAAACTCCGCAACGAATTCGTTGACAGCGGCCGAATCGCACACATCGAGCCGCCGAAAACGAACCCGAGGTTCTTGCCGAGCTGCCTCACCGACCTCCGCATCAGTCAGGCCAGTCGCAGTCACATTGGCATTGGCATCCGCGAACGCACACGCGATAGCGAAACCAATCCCGCTGGTTCCGCCGGTGATCAGCACTCTCTGTTTGGAGAAATCAAATACCATGGCGCGTTCCTGAGAAAATCCGTGGCCGCCGGGAAGTCCGTGTCCTTCTTATACGGATCGCACAAATTAGCCGCGCGGCGCTAGCCCCGGTTTTTGCGGCAC
>JAYVQJ010000512.1:0-7450 GCA_043777235.1 Planctomycetia bacterium | reverse complement strand
GCGAGGGCGATGACAAGAGGCGTTTCCCTTTGTTTCCCTCGCTGACGCTGCGGGTTACTGGGGTAAAGTAAGTGCCATTGCGCTAGCGCGTTCCGGCTGATGATGAAGTTGCGTTATCAGACTGCCATTTGAGGTTCTTTGTCTGCCTCTAACGGCGTTGCCCGTAGGACCGGAGACTATCGCACCTGGATTCCGTTTGGTCTTTGGCCGCTGCGGCCTGGGAGTTAGAACACCGCCTTTCATCATTTATCGCACGGAGGCGCGCATGTCGTTCAATCGGGGATCGGAGTCTTGGCGGCGGATGTCTCGGTTTCGGCGGCGGTCGCTGGTGCGGCCCATTGAGGCGGAGGTGTTGGAGCCTCGCTGCTTGCTGACCGACGCGACGGGGACGCTCGGCTCGGACACCGCGCCGGCGGATGCGGCGGCTCCGCTGACCGGCGACGTGGTGATCGGCCCCGACCTGTGGGACGACGCCGGCCTGACGCTGCTGCGAGACGGCGACCTCGTGCATGTCGTCCGCACCGGCACGGCGCGGGATGTCATCGCCCCCTTCGCCGCCGACGCTCCCGGCCGACTCATCATCCAAGGCCGAGACAATGCCAGCGATGTGCTCACCATCGACCTCGGCGGCGTGACCAATCCGATCGGGTATGACAAGTCGTTGCTGCTCACGCGAGAATTGAGATTCGATGGCGGGATCGGAACGGAGACCGACGAGCTACGTCTTCAAAATGCTCCACCCGGTTGGTCGCTTGGCGGGTTTGTCTTCGTGAACTCTCCGATCAATGACTGGAGCCATTTCGTTACGGACGCCTATGGCTTCCAAGCGGGATCGAATGGAAGGGGGTTATTTGGCGCAACGTATCGCCGAGTGGAGTTGGTCACGCAGCCATTTGGCACATACTCGGAGATCTTCCCGCGTTCCTCATTTGAATCCACAGATGACGCGGAGACGCTTCAGAGCAATGTGATTACCGTCGATCAAAACCGGCCGGATGAGATGATCTTGGTGTCGAATGAAACGTTGGGAGTCTCCATTCAATTGTTCGCCAACAAAGACTCTGTTGGTGTGAATGGCGGACGAGGGAACGACGTCATTTCGATTCTCTCACCGCCACCGGAGGGCGTACGGTCTTGGCTCTATGTGAATGGAGGCCAAGGCGATGACACGCTAATTGGTAGTAGTGGCAAAGACAGTTTGGACGGCTCATGGGGCGATGATTTCATTGATGGCGGAGCAGGCGACGACGTGCTGACCGGCGACCTCGGAAACGACACGATCCAAGGCGGAGCGGGGCGTGACACATTAACCGAATTTCTTCAAGTCGATCAGCGGTTATACGACGGTACGCAGATTCTCAATGTCGTACTCAAGACGAACTCAATGACAGGGCAGGGAAATGACGTCCTTTCAGCAATCGAGTTCGCAGATATTCAGGCGGGCGGCCGAGCGAAGATTGACGCCTCGGCGTTTTCTGGGTCTGTGTCACTGAGAGGGTCCGGCGGCAACGACACACTGATCGGCGGTACTGAAGCGGACACGCTCAACGGCGACGGCGGGGCCGATCTCTTGATTGGAGGCAGTGGCGACGACGTTTTGATTTTCGGCTGGAACAACATCGGACAAAACCGAATAGATACTTTGTGTGGCGGTTCGGGAAACGATGACTATCAGCTCTACGGCACTTTGTCACCGCTGATTATTGACGATGAGAACAAACTCGATGCCATCCTGGCACAGTCGTCTGCAACGAAGACAACAACCGCGATGACAACCGCAACGAAGGCAGCGCCGCCGAAAATAATTGTCTCAACCTCAACGACGTCCGATGTTCCGGCAAGTGAGATGATTCAAAATGAAGTCGATTTGATTCCAGTGCAAACGCAGACCGCTCTCGTTGCACCGCCCGGCGATGGGCTGCTCATCGGCCAAGGGATCGCGACGGACGGGCAGGACGAGGGGGAGTCGGCCAGCCTCAACACCGCGGGTTCCGACGCCGAGTCCCGTTCACTCGCCGACACGACGCCGGACGACGATCCCGGTGCGGACGTTTTCGGTTTCGCGGACGACGCCGAACTGGCCAGCAACACCGACGCCAGCTCCGCCATCCTGAGCGACGAATTTTCGCTCGGACTCGACGCCGCGCTGAGCAACGCCTTCCTCGAATCGCTCGGCCAGCCGCCGTTGGAGTCGTGAGCGGGCCAGATGCCGTATGCGATTCGGCTTTGCGGTTTCACCGAGAGTTGGTATCCCACGCTCATTCAACCAGCAAGGAGTTCGCCATGTCCGTCGCTTCGATTCCGAACTCAGCAGAGATTTCTTCGGAAGTCGCGTCGCTCGCCGAACAACTTGGCGTGCGGGCGGAACTGCCGCGCGTGGTGGCGATGACTCAGGCCGTGTTCCCCGGCGATGCGGTGCGCGTCGAGATTGATGACGATCCAGAAGTTCCCGACGACCGGCATCTGGCGATCGTCGTGCGGGCCAGTTTGGAGAGCGTGGATCAACTCGTGGCCACGCAATGGAAATGGCACGAGCAACTCTTCGGATGCTGCCCCGCTCCACTGGCATCGATCTTTCGGCTGGCGACGGAATCCGCGTCATGATTCAGGCCGAGGAGTTTCTACGGCTCGCGGAGAGTTACGCGACGGGCAAGTCCGAAGCCGATTGGCGTTCGGCCGTCAGTCGAGCCTATTACTCCGCGTTTCATGTGGCTCGTGAGTTCATGGCATCGCTCGGTTTCGTGACGCCTCGTGCGGACTCGGCTCACGCGTTCTTGTGGCGACGATTGGAGAACTGCGGCTGCGTCCCGCTCGCTCTGGCTGGCTCGCGCTTGAACCAACTTCGTGGCGAACGAAACCGCGCCGACTACGATTTGAACTCGAACCTGGCCTGGAAGGACGCCCAAGCGGCGGTCAAATCCGCCGGCATGATCGTCGCCGCGTTACAGAGCCTCTTGCCAGTCGAACGGCAGCAAGCGACCGAGGCCATGAAAACCTACGAGCGCGATGTCTTGCGAGAACCGACTTGGCGCAAGAGGCCGCGATGATTGGTCGGACGACAACAGCGTCATCCCGAATGACGACGGAGACCTTTCGGACTCGCCAGCGCCCGGAAATGTGCTGCTCATCGGCCAAGGGATCGCGACGGACGGGCAGGACGAGGGGGAGTCGGCCAGCCTCGACACCGCGGGTTCCGACGCCGAGTCCCGTCCACTCGCCGACACGACACCGGACGACGATCCCGGTTCGGACGTTTTCGGTTTCGCGGACGACGGCGAACTGGCCAGCGACACCGACGCCAACTCCGCCAACCTGAGCGACGACTTTTCGCTCGGACTCGACGCCGCGCTGAGCAACGCCTTCCTCGAATCGCTAGGCCAGCCGCCATTGGAGTCGTGAACGGGACGTCGTCATCGGCAAAGACTTTTGCCTCATAATTTGGCTGTCGTGATGAACGCATTCCGACAATAATCTGGCGACGTTTCGCAGAAGATCATTCGCGATTGGCAGCGAGATTGGAGATCGAAGATGTCTGGCATCCAACCCAAGTACCCCAAAGAGGAATTTGCTCGGCGTGGCGAAGCACTGTACGAGGAAAAAGTTCGGCCGCAGTTTGAGCCGAGCCACAATGGCGAGTTCGCCGTGATCGACATCGAGACCGGCGAATTTGAAGTCGATGCGAATGAATTGGACGCCTGCCATCGCTTGCGAGCGAGACTGCCGGAAGCTCAGCCGTGGCTGCGTCGGGTTGGCTACCGATATTCGCGCCGGTTTGGATACCGGGTGCGGCCATGATTCGCGGTGTCGTGACCGATGACTACGAAGCCGTGATCCGTTTGACCGTGATTGGCAAAGCGAACCAGCGCGAGTCCATCGAGGCCGTCGTTGATACGGGATACAACGGCTGGTTGAGCCTGCCATCCTCGATGATTCACGACTTGGAATTGCCTTGGATGGATCGTGCCTAAGCTTTGCTGGCGGATGGCAGCGAAATCACGTTCGACATTTTTGAAGCGGTCGTACTCTGGGACCGCCGCCGCGTGACGGTTTCCATTGATTCGAGCGAATCGACGCCCCTGGTTGGAATGCGACTGCTGGAAGACTTTGAATTGACAATGAAGGTGCGCCGCAACGGTCAAGTGGTGATTCGGCGGATGGCAGACTGAAATCGCGTGATGACCGCTCATCGGCCAAGGGATCGCGACGGACGGACAGGACGAGGGGGAGTCGGCCAGCCTCGACACCGCGGGTTCCGACGCCGAGCTGGCCAGCGACACCGACGCCAGCTCCGCCAACCTGAGCGACGAATTTTCGTTCGGACTCGACGCCGCGCTGAGCGATGAATTCCTCGAATCGCTTACAGAGCCGTCAACGTAACCATCACGCTCCTGCGTGATGAGCCGAACGCTCCACGAGACTTAAAGATTTGTCGAACAGATCCTGAGGCTGTGACGCGTTCGGCTCGTCACGCGGAGCGGTGACGGCTACGTTCAGGCAGACTCTTCATTGAGGTCTACGACGGCGACGCATGGCGCTCTCGGAGCTGTTGCAGCGGAGTCGTCACATCCAATGCGAGCGCTTCGTCCAATTGTTGAGCGGTTGTGATGAGGTAATTCCAATCGAGATTTGAGCCATGCTTTTGGGAGAGCTTCTCGGCGTCCTCGATGTCACGCGGGCGACTGGCCAGTAGCTTCATCAGGATCAAATCCTCGGAGGTCGCGATCGGTGCCGTGAACCCTGAGAGCGTGATTTCGTCGGCGCGAGCCAAAAGTTGCCGCTCAAAACCGGAAAGACCGATCGCGACATCAACCCTGACACTGGTGGCGAGATGACGCAGCGGCAGGAGGAATGAGGTCCGCACCACTTCGGCGACTTCGGGAAACAACGGCTGGAAAGGACTGCCGGACAACCGGTCCACCAAGAGCAGAGCGTCGTCCAAATTCAAACCGACGACGACATCGACATCCGCTGTGAATCGAGGTTCTCCACGAACGCCCACGGCCAAGCCTCCAATGACCGCGAAGGAAACCTGTTCGCTTCGCAACCACGTCGTCAAATCAGCCAGCGTTTTCGTCAGATCGTTTGTCACGTCGGTACTCGTCCAATTTTTCAAAGGCGGCGACTAAGCGTTGGCGATTCGCCAGCTTCTCGTCCCAACGTCGCTGCTGCGCCAGGACGTCTGGGGGCTTGCCGCAGCCCAATTGCGCGGCGAAGTCAAACAGCGAACGATACAGTTGCCAGGACTGCTGAACCGTCAGGCTGCGCAGCCAGCGAGTGTGTTCGGCTTCGCACAACTCGGCGTACAGTTTCCAATTCTGTTTTGGCGCGTCCAACATAGGCGTCATCGTAACAAAGCTCAGGCTTCGATGCTCTCCAACTTTCTGCAACTCAGCGACCGCATTTGGGCGTTGCCGGTGATTCACGGCAGCGGTGATTTCGCGATTGAAGTGCGGCGCGTGATGCTGGCTCAGGAATTCGATTGCCTGGCAGTGCCGTTGCCACCTTCGTTTCAAGAGCATGTCGAGTCGGCCGTTGTTGAACTGCCGAATCTCTCGCTGGTCGTGCAGCCGGAGCCGATGTCGTTTGAGAATTGGCAAACGAATGACAGCGAAAGCGATGATGAGGCAGCGGCCGACGAGTTCGCTTCGCAATCGGACGGCCAGCCAGAACTGAAGGCATGCAGCTACGTGCCGATCGATCCCTGCCAGCCAGTGATCGCGGCACTGCGGATCGCGATGCAAGAACGAATGCCGCGAGCATTCATCGACTTGGAGACCGCGAACTTCGTCAGCCTCGCGGCATTTTATCCCGATCCGTATCCGGTCAAGCAGGTGTCGATCGATCGCTTCGCGGCGGCGCTGATGCCGACCGTCCCGCACATCCCTGAAGGTCAGCCGGAGTCGCGTGTCGTCTGGATGGCGAATCGACTGCGCGAACTCGAACGAAGCCACAAAAGAATTCTCTTCGTCTGTTCAATGATGGATTGGCCGTGGGTTAAAGATGCGTATCACGACCGCCGCGATGATCTCGCTGAAGATGACGACGTTGAGCCAACCGAGACGTACTCAAACGATCCGCTCACGCATTTGTTTTGGCTCGGCGAGCTGCCGTTCATGACCGGCTTGTACGAGCAAGCTCGGCAGTCGTTGGACGACGACGAGAACTTGTCGATCGACGGCGTGAAGACGCTGGTGCTGGCGGCGAGAGATCGGTATCGGATCGAACTGAAATCACGAGCTCGCAAGATCACGCCGAAGATGCTGCGGACGTATCTGCATTACGTCCGCAACTTGTGCTTGATCGAACGCCGCATGACTCCTGATTTGTATTCGTTG
Organism: Planctomycetia bacterium; assembly: GCA_043777235.1. GTDB lineage: Bacteria > Planctomycetota > Planctomycetia > Planctomycetales > Planctomycetaceae > SXKJ01. Next base: position 1,115 of record JAYVQJ010000512.1, on the reverse strand, counting down.
ATTCTCGCGGCCAAGCAGATCGCGGGCGATCAATTCGCGATCACGCTGGCCGAAGTGGCGCGGGAATACGACCCCGTAGGTTGGGTTTCCAACCCGATCGCATCGGATGAGGCATCAAACGCGAACGATGGTCGGTTTGGAAAACCAACCTACGAGACGCTGCGGATGACGAACGGTGTCGCGCAGCTTCCGGATGGCGACGTCGTCCAGATGAAGAGCCGACTGCCGGGGCAGGCGCTCGTGTGGCGATCACTGGAACTTAAGCCGAAGCCGCCGAAGATTGACCAGGATCAGTGGCGGCAACGTTGGAATCCGTTTCATCAATGCTCGTGGCCGGAAGAGGACGTCGCGATCGAGAGCTTTCGGACGCATGTCAAAGAGACCGCGCTGGCGATGCTCGGCGCGGACCTCGTCCGCACCGAGAAGTTCTCGACCAGCCTGAAGGACGGGCTCGACATTCGCGAGACGCTGCGCAACTGGCACACCGGCGAGCTGTACGTGAAGGTCTGCCCGCCGGCGCGCGGAACGCTCGATTGCGTGCTGATGTTTTTCGATTCGCCCGCCGACCCGCGCGACTATCCGTGGCGGATCACTTGGATGGCCGAGCATCACGACGAATCGACGCTGGCCTTGTTCGCGACCGACTTCGGCCGCGAGATGGTCGGCCCCGGCATCGGAGCCGCGAACTACGGTGGCGCGATGTTCTTGTTTCCGCCGCGTCCGATTGAAGAAGTCTGGACCGATCCGCGATTCGACTTCACCGACACGATGGAAGAGCGACTGCTCGCCGCCGCCTGCGTCCACAGTGAGTGCCGGCACATCGCGGTGCTCAGCGAGTCCGCTCCCGGCCCCGGATGGCGACGGCTTGCCAAGAAACACGGCAAGAAACTGATCCACGTCCCGATGGGCCGCTTCAGCCAAGAGACGATCCAACAACTTCGGATCGTGCATGTCCTCAACGGCAAAGAAGTCCGCAGCTACGCGGCGCACTTCATTCGCAAGTCGTGAGCTTCGGGTGTTGAGCCTTCAGTGGGGCGAGCTCAATCGTTTGGTGTGAGAGTGAGAGAGTGTGAGTGTGTTATACCGATCGCAGAAAATAACTGCGTTGTGTGAAG
>JAYVQJ010000511.1:0-7474 GCA_043777235.1 Planctomycetia bacterium | reverse complement strand
GCTGGCATACGGTCCCGAATGCACCGGCGAGCGATCGTTGGCGTAGATCACATGACACGCGGTGCAGCCGCTCGATCGGTAGTCACCCGGATGATCGTTCGTGCCGAGGAAGTTCAGCGTCGGATCGAGCAACCTAGTCTTCTGCAAACCGATGAAGACCGGATCGGTGCGGTTCTCGGTGCCGAGTCCACGATTGCTCAGCCGAGTTCGCGGCCGTCCCGGTTCTTCCAGCGTTTCTGGAATGCCGACTTCGGGACGGAAGCGTCCGCCGCGTTCAAAGATTCGCAGGACGTTGCCGGGTTGACTGACCTCAAAGCGGGGCAGGGGATCGAGGAAGGGAACGACCCCTTTGTATTTCATTTCGTATTCGGTCGGAGCCGGCACGGTCTGCATTCTCTGCGGCACACCGTTCATCGAATAACTCTCGCCGTACCGAGAACGCTTTTTCGGGACCGCTCCGTTGTTGTACAGAGCTGCGCCCCACAACATGCAGCCGTGAGTCATCATGCTCTTCTTCACTTCGAGCGTTTCACGCGGATGACAACCGGCGGTGCCGCAACTCAGATGCGCGATTCGCAAATCGCCGGGGTTCACGAACCGCACGAACTCCGGGCACTCGTGATTGAGGACCGTGTAAGAGCGAACGGGATTTCCGGTCGATGCCCACACTTCTGGGAATCGCGGTTGAACGTGAGCCTGCCACTTGTCCGTCGTCATCGCGTTGCCGCCGTGACAATCGACACAGCCGAGATTCGTGGTGCCGGCCTTGTGCATGTCATGCGTGTTCTTGTGACATTGCACGCAGCCCCAGCTTTTGGCGTGAGCTTCGTCGGTTGTCTGACGCATGAGGCTGAACTCATCGAACCGCAACGGTTCGCGCGGCCCGCCGTGAACCTTTCGCGGCGCGGCGTCGGACTTCAACGTTAATGGCTCGTCGGGAGCAGGTGGCACAAGCTCTTGTTGTCGCAACGAGGTTGGCTTCACCGCCGAGTCTCGTCGCGTGAGCTTCTTGATCGCGTCCTTCAACGTCGACTCGCCGGCGAACGAAGTTCCGCAACCCAGCAGCCATCCAACAATGAGTAATCGTGAAATGAGTCGCATGTCGAAGACGTCCTTGTCTCGCATTTGGAGCGCGGCGATTCATCGCCGCTTTCATTTTGGGGTCGTTGGTTTGCTGAATTCGCAGTCAAAAGAAAGCGGCTCCGCCGCGATCCAAAGCGGCGATGAATCGCCGCACTCCAAATTCAATAGGTCAAATTCAATTGCATAAAACTGGCGAAGAATCCACGGGGGGCGTTGTTCGGTGCTTTGCTGTAGAGGTCGTCAAAACCCTGGCCGGCAATCAGGCCGGAGATTCCGCCGACGAGGACCACGTTGTTGTTGAGGAACGGTCGGTACTCGACGCCGGTGCTCAGGTCCGTGCCGATGTGCTTGCGGACTCGCTCTTGAAAAACGTATTGCTGCAAGACGTTCGTTTGGTCGAACCACAGCAGGTTGCAGTTGTTGATGAGCTTCAGTTTCGGCGTGATGTCGAAGTCGACTCCGACGTTGTAGAGGAACAAACCGGGGTTCACGAAATTCGATTGCCCTTGGAATTTGCTCGATCGCAGATCGGGGACGAGGCTCATGCGGTTGACGAGATTCACGCCGAACAGGCCGATTGTTTGCCGTTGCCAATAGCTGAATTGGCCGCCGGCGAAGTTGGGGTTATCGAGAATCGTGTCGAAGCCGCCGGCCTTGCTGTCGTTGATGTTCTTGTCTCCGGAAGCCCAGAAGATTGACGAGCGAAAGCGCACCCAATCGCGGTCGTAGGACAACTCCAGCGCCGCCATTTGGGCGTTGATGTTCTGAGCTTTCCCTGCCAGCGGATTGAGCGAGTCTTGACCGAGCGCCCAATAAAACGCATGGCTGACGTTGATGCGGTCGATGTGTCCGTCTCCGGCCCAGCCGAGGTAATACGCTTGGACCTTGTGTGGCTGAAAAACGCCGACTGGATCGGGGCGGACGAGGAAGCCGTTGTTGTCGAACTTGGTGCTCGGCCCATCGCGGTTGTAGTGAAAGCTGACTTGCGACGTGTATCCGGGGAAAATGAAATCTTGTCGGTAATAGTTGGCGATTAGCGTGTTCTGCTGCCGGTCATGGAAGGTATTGAGCAAGCTGTTGGTGTCCTTCTCGGTCTGATCGAAGAAGGCGATGTTGTATTGATCGCGATTGGCGTTGTTCGTGCCGAAGAGACGTACGCCGCGATTGATGTCCGCGAAGATGAAACCTCGAAAGTCGCTCACGAACGGTTGCGATCCGCCGCGCACCGACATGAAGTCGTAGTACGGGCTGGTGTCCGCGATCTTCGTTTCGAGAAACCACTCTTCGAGCGCTGTGTGATTTCGGAATCGCGTATCCCCGAAGTTCACATTGGGATTCACGATCCCCAACTCTTGCACGCCGAGGTAATTCATGTTGAAAACCGGCGTCACCTTGATTCGCCAATCGGCCGGCTTGAACGCTCCGTCGCCGTGAACGAGGTCGAGCGACAGAAAGAAATTCTGCGAGAGGAAGAACTGATTCGGTTTGCCAAAGAATTCTGTCTGCCCCGCGCCGCCTGTACTTTCAAACGGAGTCGTCGGAGTCGGAACTTGCCGACCCTCCATGATCGTGAGATTTGTGCCCGTCACGTTGAGAAACGTGTGCTGGCCGATGATCGGGTAATCCCCCTTGAGCACGTTTTGGTTGTACGGGTCGAGGATGTCTCCTTGGATGTACGGGTAGTCGTCCTCCGGCGGATAACCTTTGCCGTAGCGATCCCAGGCGGGGAAGCCCGATCGCCAACGATCTTCCATTGGGACGAAGTGACTACTCGATTGATCCTCGCTGGGCAGCACGCTCGACCGGCCGGTGAAGCCCAGCGGGGCATCGGTCGGATATGCGAAGAGCGTGCCCGGTTCGAGCGGCATCTCCGGCAGCAGCAGTGGATCGGTTTCGGGAAACGCCGGCTCAAACGGACGACGCAAGACGGGAGGCCGAACTTCGTCGTCCGATTCGTCAACAACACTCGGTGAGTCCTCGTCGTCGTCATCGGAGATTGGTTCCTCGATTGCGAGAGCGTGTTCGACAACACCTTCATCGCCGTCGTCCTCCATGTCGAACTGCGGAAGTTCACGCGGTTTGAGCGGCGGCACTGCGAGTACGATCGTCGAATCCAGAAGCACCAACAGCAAGCAAATCGCGGCGTGCTGCCAGCACATCGAAGTCTTGTATCGCCCCCGACCTTGCGTCGGGGGTTCAACGGCTTTGGCACTACTCACCGATCGAATACGACTAGCGCAAAAGCCGTTGAACCACCGGGACAAGCCCGGTGGCGTGTCGGCGCAATGGGGGCGCAGGCCAATCGCTCGACGCGCTGCGTCGAATCGTGGCAACGGCAATTCGGACGTCTCCGAATCTCGCAGCACGCCTCGCCTCATCCCTGAGAACCCGCGACCGCGCCAGCTTTGCGCGGTCGCTTCCTTGTCTGACGACACACCGGCCGCGGGCCACAAAACGAGCCACGGCTTTTCCGCTCAAATCGGTTCTGCCGACGAAAGCAAATCAATCCGTTGCCAACGGTTCTAACGCCCGATGAAGGAAAGACCCGGTCTTGTGCCGATCGTGGAACGCACGAAAGCCGCGTGGCTTCCGGGGTCCAGGGCGAATAATCTGCGCGAACGACTGCGAGTCTGAGGAATCTGCGGGCCAAAAGGATTTTCGCTCATGTCTCGGTTGTTCTCGTTCCTGCACCGTCGTCCGCGCCGCTCGCGGCAGCAATCTGTGCCGGTCGAGTGCCTTGAGTCTCGGCAACTACTGACTGTCACACAAATCAGCGCGGCCGAAGTGGAACTGCTGCTGAATCGCGCTGCCGTCGCCACCAGTTCCAACGACGCGATCATCGCAGTGGTCGATCGTGGCGGGCGAATTCTGGGAGTGCGTGTCGAACAGGATGTGCTCACTGCCTACGGAAACCTCGTCAGCGCGGACGGAGTCGTCAACGCGCCTGCCGAAGTGCAGACGTTGGTCTTTGCGATCGACGGTGCGGTCGCGAAAGCTCGCACCGCCGCGTTCTTCGCCAACGGCACAGCCGATTCTCGCATTGATCCTGAGACAGGACTCGCCCCAGCGGGAACGGCGACGCCGACCGTCGGGCCGCTGACGTCGCGCACCGTGCGATTCATCAGTCAGTCCACGATTACGCAGCGCGAGATGCAGTCGAACCCTGATGAGCTTGTTGACTTGACGATTCGTGGTCCCGGCTTCGTCGCCCCGGTCGGCATCGGCGGGCATTTTCCTCCAGCGATCGCACACACGCCGCAAGTCGATCTGTTTGGCATCGAGCACACCAATCGGGACAGCATCGTGCATCCCGGAATGAACTCAATCCATCAGACAACCGACCCAACGCTGACCGTGATCGGTGGCGATGACATCCTGCTTACCGGCCGATTCAACGCAACCTATGAACCGGGGAAGGATCTCGAAGCTCCCGAAAGCTACGGCTTTACTTCGGCCCGCTTGATGACCGCTCAGTCACGCGGGATCGCGACATTGCCCGGCGGCATTCCGCTGTATCGCGGCCTGGATGTTGTCGGTGGCATCGGCGTGTTCTTTCCTGGTACGGTCGATGCCGACGGTCCCGGCCCGCAGCAACTCGGCGATGCAACTTTCGAGCAAGGCTTCGTCCCCGGTATCAAGCAGTCCGAAGCTCAACGCACGAACGCTCCGAAAGTTTTGGAAGCCGAATACATCGCCTTCGCCGCTGCTGGCGGAGCCAAGTTCGGTGGGCTGAGTGCGAAGGATCAAATCGGCCCGATCACCGATGCGGACGGCAACGTGCTCGCCGCAGTGCCGTTCGTGTTGCCGTTTGGTCGCATTGATCTTGTTGGCATCACGTTGCAAATCATTGGACCGACTCCCGGCATCACCGGAGTCCGGCAGGTCGAAGCGGTCGGCAAGAAACTGGGAGTCGGCCACAACACCGGCGCAAATCAATTCATCACGCCGGGCTCGGACCTGAACCCGGCCACGCTGGGCGACAACCTCATCGTGCGTGATGGCGTTGCCGTCCCGGAAGGTTGGCTCGTGAAGCCGCCGGTCGGATCGGATGCCGAGACGATCATCTTGCAAGCGATCGACACCGCCGAAGATGTCCGCGCGGCGATTCGACTCAAAGTCGCAAACACAACAACCGGCGTGACGGTTCCCGGCGCGAGATCTCGCATGGTGCTCGCTGTCGCCGATGCGAATGGCAACATCATCGGCCTGTATCGCATGCACGACTCGACGGTGTTCTCGATCGACGTCGCCGTCGCGAAAGCTCGCAACACGGCGTACTACGCCGATGCCTCGCAGCTTATTCTCAACCCCGCTGACCAAGTGGACGACAACAACGACGGCATACCTGACGTGCCGCTCGGCACGGCGTTCACCAACCGCACCTTCCGCTTCCTGGCCGAGCCGCGTTATCCGCAAGGAGTCGATGGCAGTAAGCAGGGAGACTTCTCGATCCTGAACGATCCCGGCTTCAAGAACAGTCTGCTCAAGTCGACGAATCCGACCGTCGCTGCCGGAGCCGTCGAGAACAGCGGTACTCCGGTCCCCTCGACCGTGTTCGTTTCCGTGCTGGGCTTCGACTCGTTCAACGTCGGCCGCAATTTCCGGCAAGTGGCCAACATCGCGAACCAGAACGGCATCATCTTCTTTCCGGGCAGCGCACCGGTCTACAAGTCCGGCGTGCTCAAGGGCGGCTTCGGTGTCAGCGGTGACGGCGTCGATCAAGACGACGTCGTCACCTACTTCGGAGTGAACGGGTTCCGTCCGCCGCCGACCAAGGTCGCCGACCAGTTCTTTGTTCGCGCAACACGCCTGCCGTACCAGAAGTTCAACCGCAACCCGTTCGCGTAACGAGACACGTCGATGTCCAATTTCCGCTCGCTTCTGTGCTGCTTTGGATTGCTGCTGGCCGCGTTGCCGTCAGCTATCGCGAGCGATCACCACTGCGAAACCTGCGAGCGCTACGATCGCCATGCTTGTGCCGGATGGCCGCAGTGCATCTCTCGATGGGCACGACCGTCTTACGGCTGTCACGAATCGGGTTGCTACGTTGGCGGCGGTGCTCCGTATCACGGAGATGCACGCTGCTCGCACGAAGGCACCTGGGGCTGGGACTATCACGGTCGGTTCTTCACGAAACGCATTTGGCTCGGCTGGCACCACGGACGCCGCGATCAAGGTGGCACCGGAGCTTATCGCACTGACGGCCCGCATTTGCTGGAGCATTGATCGAGCATCTCGTCAGCTTGGCCGCCCAATCGCACTCTTGATGACGTCGGGATAGCGCAAGGCGTAAGCCACCCAAACGACGACGCCAAGGAGAGGCGGAAAGAAAAACGGATCGTCGATACGCACATGCGTTGCAGTTGCTCCGCCCAAATACGCGGTCAGCAAGATGGCTCCCAGAAACGACGTTCGCGGGATCAGAAAGATGATCGTCGCCACGACTTCGACGATGCCGATCTTGAACATCGTCTCGGCCGAATAGCCCATCTTCGCGAACATCTCCGCCTTCTTCGGCCACTCCGTGAACTTGCCCGACGCGCTCAGCCCAATCAACATCACGGCAATCAGTCCACTTAAAATCCATCCTGCGATTCGCTGATTCTTTGATGCGGCCATGATTGCTCCTCGGCATTGAAAACGTTGTCTGAGAAGAAAAGTTATTTGACGCCAGCGTGTCTAACGGGAATCCGTTGCCCGACAAAGAATCGCTACCGATCACGTTGGGAGGTTAAGCAAGCCAACTAGGCAGGCCCGAACCAGTTGCAATTCGTCTGCGGTCAGCATTCCCAATTTGCGTTCCAATCGAACGATTGGGACAGCTTGAATTTGCTGAAGGTGAAAAGCTCCAGTCTTGAGAAACGGCTTTGCGATTGGCAATTCCCAACGGTTTTTCCGCAAGGCGGTGGTATGCGGGATGACGACTAGCAACGCGAGTTCATCTTCGGCGGGGTAATCGCTCAGCAGCAAACACGGCCGAGTCTTCGCCACCAAGCCAAGGTCGATGAGCCACATATCACCCGGCTGAGTTCTGGGCATCGGCCGTCTCCAAGGCGTCGAGCATCTGGAAAGTCTCGTCGGCGAGATGTCGTCGTTCTTCGAGCATCTCGGCCTCGTCGTCGAGTTCCAAAATGCGATCGAGAATTCTGCGCCGCTCGCGTGGCGAAAGCTTCGGAAGCTCGCCGATGATTTCAGTCGCACTCATCGTGTGATCCTTGGGTGACCTTCGTCTTCTGACGACCAGCGGAGTTTATCGCGATCCGCAAGTCGGCCAAGTGCGAATCGCTCGCTCGAATTCAATCGCCACTTTGGACGTGTTGCTTGGAGTCAATCGGGACATTCGTGACAGACACGGCTCACATCGCCGGAATCTGGCTCGACAACCCGCCCG
>JAYVQJ010000510.1:0-1951 GCA_043777235.1 Planctomycetia bacterium | reverse complement strand
GTCTCGTTCAATCTGCCCAAGTCGGAAACGTCGCCGCGCTGCTCGGTCGATGCCAGCCGGCTCGAACAAGTCTTCCGCAACATCTTCGAGAACTCGCTCGCCGCGTGTGCCGATCCGGTGCGCATCGACATCGCTTGGAAGCCGACGACGCTCGACGGCCGCCCGGCCTGGCAGTTGTCCATCGCCGACAACGGTCCCGGAATGACTTCCGAACAACGCCAAAACATCTTCGAACCGTTCTTCACGACCAAACCGGCCGGCACCGGCCTCGGCATGGCGATCAGCAAACGGATCATCGACGAACACGACGGCCTGATCGCCGTCAGCGAGTCACGCACCGAAGGGACGGAAATCGTGATCACGCTGCCGGCGATCTGAAAGATTTACCATTCATCTTCAGCGTCGATGCGATTTACACTGGCATCAACCCGACTGCTGAAAGGAACCAAGTCATGTTTGATCCGCGCGACACTCAGCCCAGCGACATTCCTCCCGAGATTGACGATTTGTACGAAGGCGAATGGATCGCCTGGGACTGCGAAGCTCGGACGGTGATCGCTCACGATGTTGACCTCGACAATCTCATCCCCGCGACCGATGCCGCCTATCAAGCCGGGCGCTTGATCTACTTCCACCACATCCTGCCTGCCGGCACTGTGCTCGTAGGGGGCCTGTGATCCATGCGTTTTCCAACGTCACTGAAAGACGGACAGCACCGACCGATCATTTCCGTCAGTGTTTCGGTTCCAGGTCGCGGCTCGGTCCTGTTCGACGCTCTCGTGGATACCGGAGCCGATGTCAGCCTGTTTCCCAAAACAGCCGCAATCCGATTAGGGCTCGACTTAGGATCGGCGCATCAATAACTGTCGGATCGTGGCTGAGGCGTCTCGCCTCAGCGCTGGGGCGGGACGCCCCAGCCACGACAGTTGTTGATGCGCCGATCCTTAACGAGCCTGCCGACACAGACGGTGTTCGCCGCGGTCGGCGGCCAATGCCAGTATCGGCTCTGTGATGTCTCGCTCGAACTGCGTCGGTTCCCGAACCTCGTGCGATGGAACACGACCGTCGGCTTTGTCGAGCATCGAATGTCGTACGCCATTCTCGGCACACGCGGACTGTTTGAGTTCTTCCGCCTGACGTACGACGCCCATGAGCATTGGCTGGACTTGATTCCGCGCGCCGAACTGCCGTCGCCCTAGCGTTCGCTCGCGGGGCGCTGCGCGAGCGGTATGCAGTTTGCCAAAGAGCCTGCACAACAACTTCCGCTATCAAGAGCACACCGTCATGTTCCGTTTCGCACTGTTTATTGTTTGGGCCACTGTGCCCGCGAGCGTTCTCGAGATCCTGCTCGATACGAAGCGGGGGCTGCCAGCAGCTTGGCTGCGATAGAGATGGCACCGTAATCTGTGTGCCGTGATTGCTGAGAGGGTGTCGTCAAGCAAAAGGGAAATCATGCCAATGGAGTCGCTCGCTGAAGATGCAATGCCACGTCGAACTTGGATGTCACGCCTGTCTTCGGCGGTGATGTCGTTGGGATTGATGCTCGGCTATGGCATGTTTGGCACGGTGATTGGCTGGTTCTTGTACCCGGCGCGCGCGTCGTCGCGGTCGTGGCAATTCCTGAGTGATCTCGGCAGTTTCGCCGTTGGAGATTCGGTGACTTATGAAGCTCCGGCCGGACAGAAGGTCGTGGTCACTCGGTTGAAGGATCGCGGCGAACCGGACGACTTCATCGCGTTGTCGAGCGTCTGTCCGCATCTCGGCTGCCAGGTGCATTGGGAATCGAACAACGATCGCTTTTTCTGTCCGTGCCACAATGGCGCGTTCGACAAATCGGGAGAGCCGACTTCGGGGCCACCGAAGGATTCCAACACAGCGTTGCCTCGTTATCCGCTGAAGATCGAGAACGGCTTGCTGTTCATCGAAGTTCCCACGGAGGCGCTGGTATGAA
>JAYVQJ010000509.1:0-7484 GCA_043777235.1 Planctomycetia bacterium | reverse complement strand
CCTGCAAGGCATTCGCGAACGCCTTGCGTTCCGCGTCAGCGGCCGGGCGATTAAGCACTCGCAGCGTGAGTTCGTTGACGAGTTGCACGTCATCCGGCTGAGTGGCGACGAGCTTCGTCAGTTCATTGGTCGGATCGGAGATCGCATCGGCAATGGTGGCTCCGCTGATGAGCGCCATGACCGGGCCGAGTTGCAAGCCGCCGGAGCGTTCGCACTCGCAAGCGCTCTCGCGAACCGGACGGCCGAAGGTGGCGAAGAAACCGCTCGGCAAGTCGATGCCGGAATCGGGCAGAGCGGCGGCGCGGGAACCGGGGGCGACGCCGGGAATCTTCGTGATCGTGCCGGTCGCGCGATGCACGGTGTCGAACAACACTTCCGCCGGCAAGCGGCGCGGCAGGGCGTGCGAGTAGTTGATCTTGTCGTCCGCATTGAATGGATTCGTATCGACGGACAACTGATACGTCCGCGACTTGCAGATCAGCTTCATCACATGCCGCACGTCAAAATTGCTGGCCACGAATTCCTGCGTCAGATAGTCGAGCAATTCCGGGTTCGTCGGCGGATTGCCGGCGCGGATGTCGTCGATCGGCTCGACGATGCCGACACCGAACAGATAGCCCCACAGCCGATTGACGTAGCTCTTCGCGAAGTATGGGTTGTCTTTCGAGGTCAGCCAGTCGGCAAATTCCAGGCGTCTCGGTTTCGGAGCCGGCGGAGCGGCGGCGGGCGGATTGACTTGGCTGGTCAATTGAAACGGGAACTTTGGCGGCGTCGGTTGCGAGGTTCGTTCGTGCAAGACCTCGCCCGCGGCGCGGTCCACGACGCTCTCATACAACGGCTTTGCTCCCTCAACGGCCGTGCCGCCGATGTTGCGATCGCCGCTGGCCGGGTCGCGGTCCAAACCATACTGAGCGAAGTACGCCGCCGTCTCGTAGTATTGGTCCTGAGTCCAACGCTCGAACGGATGGTCGTGGCATTTGTTGCAGTTGAAGCGGATCGCGAGGAACAAGTGCGTCGTGTTCTCCATCGTCGCCGTCGCTTCGCGGAGGATCTTGTAGTACGCCGCTTGCGGGACGTCTTTGTTCGAGCCGGTCGCGGTGACGACCTTCTTCGCGAACTGGTCATAGGGCGTGTTGGCGGTGATCTCGTCGCGAATCCATTTGCGGAACGAGGTCGCACCTTCGCGAGCCAGAAATTTTCCGTTGACCTGCAATAGATCGGCCCACTTATTCGACCAATACTCGACGTACTCGTCCGAGCCGACCAGCTTGTCGACCAGTTCGTCGCGCTTGACCTTCGTGTCGCGAGCGTCCGCGAGGAACGCCTTCACCTCTGCAACATTGGGCGGCAAGCCGGTCAGGTCGAGATACACGCGACGAATGAAGTCTGCATCGGACGCGAGTCCCGACGGCTGAATCTTCATCCGCTGCCACTTCGCGGCGGCGAGCGTGTCGATCTTGTTGTTGGCGGGAGGCTCGGCCCAGACGAAGCCGGTGCGGTCGCCCATCACGGTCAACGTGGTCGCGGCATAGGCACCTTCATAACGGACGAGCATTGGAGCCTCGCCTCGTCGGAGTGACTTCAGCAGGCCGCCTCGTTCGGCGGCGGCGACTTCGGTGTTGCCGCTTTCGACGAAGGCTTCGCGAGTGACATCGCGGACTCGGCCATCGGCGTAGGTCGCGAGGACTCGGAGTTGCTGCTTGGCACCGATCAGTTGCACGACTGGGTTCAGCGGCAGAACTTCGATCTTCGTGACTCGCGGCGTGTTGAGGTCCAGCTTCACACCGTCAGCGACCCAACGGCGAACGAGTTCGTAATACGGCTCGCCCGGCTGAATGACTTGGCCACCCATGTGCGGCACTGCGGCCGTCGTCTTGAGCAGCATCAAGCTGTCATCGGGCGACGCGAGATTCACGCGGCGTGACGAGAGGTCGTCGGTCAACGCTCGCACGTCGTAGATCGGGTCATAACCGCGGAGCGACAACTTGAAGCCGTTCTTCCCTTTCACCGAACCGTGACAAGTGCCGGCGTTACAGCCGACTCGCGAGAGGACCGGGTTCACGTCGCGAATGAAGTCGGGATGAAACTCGGCCGCGATGCCGCTGACTTCGACGGGGACTGTCGCCGTCTGATCGCCGAGCTTCACGGCAATCGTGGTTGCTCCGTCGGCGGTCGCCTTGACGATTCCGAACGGCGAGATCGTCACGCTCGCAACGGCGGCTTGCGATTGCACGAGCCGAGTGACATCGACTCGGTCGCCGCTGTCGAGCTTCGCGGTCACGAGCAATTGAGCGTACTCAAACGGACTGGTCAGCTTGATCGCGGCCGGGATGACTTCGAGTCCAACGACTTTCGCGCCGTTTGGCAGCGATTCGGTTTCTGGCTTCTCGACGGCCGGTTTGAAGTTCGCAGCGAGTTGGCTCGGAGGTGTGCCGACCGTCGGCTTCACCGGAGCGGGCGAGAATTCTTTCGTGATTGCTCCGGTGTTCGCGTCGATCAGACGCACGATGCCATCCGACCCCGCCGCTGCGACGATGTTCCCGTCGGGACGAAACGCAACCGAGTACACGTTTGCTTTGACTTCGACTTTCGCCTCGGCGAGCGCCGCTGCTTTGAAGTGATTCTCGATGGCGTCCTTCTCGGCGGGATTTCGGTCGGTGAACGGCTTCGCGAGCATCGCCTTGATGTTTTCGGGCACTTGAGCCGGATCGAAGCGGAAGACGGTCACTTGGCCGGCTCCGTCCAGAGCGCTCGAAGCGGCGAATCGGAAACCGTCGCGACTGGTTGCGACTCCGAAGATGCGTCCGCGCATCGCGGGCATTGCTCGCAGCATGTTGGCGTCGTCACCAATTTGGCGAGCGGTCTTGCGGTACAGCCGATAAATCTTTGGCACGCCGTCAGAACCGCCGGCCAGAATCTCATCGCGATTCGGCAGCGAGGCGACTGCTTGAATGCCGCCTTTCAACGCACCCGGCGTGATCGACGTGATGTTGTCGATGAATCGTTGCGTGCCGACTTCCGTCAACTTCGCCGTCATGTCGCGGCTCACCGAAACCACATGGCTGTTGTCCGGTGAGAAACCAGTGTCGAGCACCCAATCCGAGTGTGCTCCGTTTTGCAGAACTTGCTGCCCGGTCGTCGTGTCGATCGCACGGAGCAGGTTGTCCGCACCGCCGAAGGCAATCAGCTTGCCGTCGGAGGACCAACTGCCGCCGTACAGCGTGTCGAACGTCGCGGTCACCGAGAGCGTCAACTTCTTGGTGGCGAGATCCCAAATCTGAATCTCACCCATGCGACCGGGAAGTCCGCCAGTGACTGCGAGCCGTGCTCCGTCGGGAGAGAACCGCACCGATTCAATTCGTTCCGACAAGCCGACCAGTCGGCCGATCAATTCACCGGTCTCCGCTTTGACCAACAGCACTTCATGGAATCCGGAGATCGCCAGCGTCTGTCCGTCGGGCGAAAAATCGAGAGTCGTGATGACCGGCGGACGGGTGTATTCCGGCAGATGATCTTGATCGTAGCGCTGCTTCGCTCCGGCAGCCGTGTCGTCCTTCGCCCCTTGAGCGATCCACTTCGAGATGATTTCGATCTCGGCCGCCGTCAGCGGAGCTTTGCCTTTCGGCATCTCCGCCTTGCCATCCTTCGGCGTGATGAGTTGAATGAGCGAACTCTCGGCCGGCTTGCCCGGCACGACGGCCGCCGCTCCGGTCTCGCCCCCTTTGACGAGCTTCGCGAAGTCGGTCATCACATACTGACCGCCCGCCTTGGCCGGCTGATGACAGCCCTGGCAGTTGGCCTGAAGGATCAGCCGGACTTGCTTGTCGAAGCTGACCGCGTCGGTCGCGGGATCAGCGGCGAACAGCGTCGCACCGGCCGACAATCCGAACAAACCCAAACACGCAACCACGGAACGATGCCCGAACACTCGCATCGCAACACCTCTTGAAAAAGGGCTGTCGGTGAACTCCGCCTCCGAAGCGGAACGCTCAACCGGAAGAAAGTCAGGTGGGATCAACGGGGTGGGTTCCGCGAGGCTCGCATCCTCTGCCGAACCTCGCGAAGTCGCCGAACAGGGTATCCAATCAGGCAACGCAAATGCGACGGTCGAGTCCAGAAATTTTCCCGGACTCCGGCAATCGGCCGGACCATCGTTACGGTCGGGCTGACCCGTCGCGGCGGCTGTGTGGTTTCGGCCACAACCAAACCCGGAGTACGGTGGCTCGACACAGCCCTCGATTCAGGTGCCATAACGCGATCACAATTTCTTGAGATCACCAATCGGAGAGTCGCCTGTTTGAGTCGAGACATCTTGAGTCGAAGCGGCTCGATCGTTCTTGAATGGAGGGCTTCGTCAAGCCGAAGCACTCCAAGGCCGGAGACGCTGTTGTGACCGGTCTCTGACCGAGCCGCTTGTGGCATCACACGGTCATCAGCAGATCGCCGAGGGTTTGCGAAGCTGTTGAGCGATTCGACGTGGACTCAGTGAATGACGATCGAGCTGGTGGCTCCATCATCGTCGCGGACGGTGGCGCGGATGATGTAGTCGCCGGGATCATTGAAGACGTGTGACAAACGGAGTGTCTCGGTGCGGCGGATACTGGTGGTCGATCCGTCACCCCAGTCGATCGTCCATTGCCTCAGTGCGGCTTGATCGCGTGGCGAGGGATCGGTGGCATCGAATTGGAAGCGGTTGCTCGTTCCGAGGATGACCGTCTCCGGGCCGCTGATGTCCGCAGTCGGGGCGACGCTGTTGACTTGCATCGAGAGATGATCGGACTTTCCGCCGCCGTGCTGATCGCGCCAGTCGAGGGCGATGTCATACGGCTGAGCGCGGCCTTCGAGATAGTGGTGAGTCAATGTCACGAGCTTGCCATTGCTGCCGGCGGGGAATTGTTTGATCTCGCGTTGGCCGTCGCCCCAGTTGATCGTCAGAGTGAACGAGTCGCGTGGGTCCACTTCGACGATCGTGCCTTGCAGAGTGGCGATCCCTCCTTCGTCGATCACGGGGGTGACTGACCGATTCTTGAACGCGGAGTTCGTGTTGACGTGAGTCAGCACGACGTCGTTGCCGGTTCCTCCTTTGTAGGTGATTTGGAACTTCACCGTGTTCACGACAAAGAACGCACCCTCCGCCAAGTTTTTGAACGTGCCGACCACTTTGTCCGTGAGGTCATTGGTGATGATCTGGTACTTGTTGCCGACCTTCGAGGCGAAGTTGTTGATGATCGTCGGCGAGAGAATCGCGTTGTTGAGCGTGACGGTTCCGGTCACGTCGATGTTGTCGAACTGAGTCCCGATCGTGATACCGCCGATCTGTACGTCGAGCGTGGTGCTGGAGTTCAGCAACAGGCTGGCCTTGAGCGTCAGTTTTCCTGGCCCATTGTCGCCGGGAGCGATGCGCGGCGCGGTCGGGAGACCGGCCACAGCACCAGCAGTGCCAAGGACCGTCGTTCCGAGCGTCGTGCCTTTGCCGCTGAGCGTGCCGCCGTTGAGGACGATCGTGCTCTTGGGTTGTTGCCGTTGACTCCATTGGTCACCGCGCCGCCCGTGGGGTTGTCGGCGACCAGCGAATGATCCGAGACATCGATGAAGCCACCGCCGATATCGCTGCTGGTTTGTGCGGCTCCGCGTGTGTTGCCGGCCACGATCGAATTCACCAGGGTTTCGAAGTTAAACGCGGCGATGCCTCCGCTGTCTCCCGAACCGTTTTGATCGCTGTCGGCCTGATTGAGCACCACCGTGCATCCAGAGATCAAGACATTTCCCACGTCGTAAATCCCACCGCCATTTTCGCGGGCGAAGTTCCCTGAAACCGTCGAATCCTGAATGATTGCCGACGACGCGGCTCCGGCACTTTCGATGTACAACGCACCGCCGTTATTCGCCTGATTGGCGAAGAGTGTCGAGTTTCTGAGCGTGACGTTGCCAAAGCTCATCGAGTTGTCCGCGTTGAGGGTAGAGGCAACGTTGTAGATGGCTCCACCCCCGTTGGCTGCCTGGTTGTTGCGGAGCGTGCTGTGATCCACGGAAAGGATTCCGGAATTGAGGATGCCGCCACCGTTGTCGTCGCTGAAGCCGTTGGCGATCGTCAAGAAGTTCAGATTGGCTTGAGCCCCCGCGTCCACTCGGAAGATGCGGAAGTGATTCGGGTCTGACGCGGAGCGTTGGATGACCTGCGTCGGGGCGACCACCTTTCCTTCTGGGTCGAGGAGGCTTCCATCAGGGCCGTTGATCCGGAGCACTCCTGCGGTGTCTGCCAGAACGAGTTCTCCCTGAGTCAGCGTGATGGAGCCCAGGTTGGGAGCGAACTCGATCTTGTCGTCGCCGGGGTGCTCGTTCGCGAACTGGATCGCTTCTCGCAGTGTGAATTGGCCGGGGCCGAAATTGTTGTCAACCACATCGGAGGCGGAATCGACGAAAAACGTGTCGCTCACTTCAATGACAGGCTCGAAGAGAGCCAGCGGTGTGAATGTTTCCGGATCGTCAACATTGTCTCCGAACTCGAATTCCGCCGTGTCCGAAAGCGTCAGGCTCGTGAATCCCGGCTGCTGCGGAATGAAGGTCACGTTGAACGTCGTGTTGTCGTCGCCGACTTGCGTGACCGATTGAATCAGGGAATTCGCCGAACCGCTGCCTCGGAAGTCGTCCGTGGTGATCGAGGCGGAGTTGATTGGCGCGTTGAATTGAATCTGACTGGTCACCGGCACGCCAACGCTGGTCGGTGGAGTGGCTTGCCGCGTGGCAAATGCCACTTGCGGGGCCTGAGCGATGGAAATCGTGAGTTGGTTGTCGGCCGTTGACGTTTCCTCGGAGGTGGTGGAGACCTTCGTGACTTGGACGATCGTGCGATGCGATTCGACGACTTTCACTTTCAGCAGCGAGTTGGAGAACACTTCGGCACGCCATTCGGGCTGGAAGAGCGAAAACTCGCCGGTCGCACCCGATACCGGCAACGGATGGGTTGCATCCACTTGAAAATTCTGGCCAAAGACTGTCTCGAAACTCTCGAACGTGGTTCCCTCAGGAATGGCCACGGTCAGCTTGACGTCGCGGGCAATCGCTTTGCCATTGATGAAAGTTCCGCCGCCGTTATTCACCAACCGGATGGTGTAGGTCACGATGTCGCCAGGGACCGGTTTCGCGGTTTGATCGGCGAGCACATCGACAAAGAGGTTGGCCACCGAATTCGCGGACTCGAACGCGCCGATATCGACCCGAGTGCCCGTGACACGGCGAAAGCCGCGTTGGTCATCGATCACATCTGCGGCGAGCCCCGTCACGTTTTTGAGGAGTTTCGAGTTGTCCCCGGCGTTGACCGCTGGGCTCCCCTCGATCAGGGCGATGGTTTGAGTCAGGCCGCCGTTGGTCGCCAGTTTTGGAAATGGCTCTTCCGGTGTTGCGGGGAGGCAAGGTTCAAAGCCACAGATGAAACACGGATTGAACACGGATCAGGAGAGCGAACAAGGCAAGGAAGAAAAGAG
>JAYVQJ010000508.1:0-1957 GCA_043777235.1 Planctomycetia bacterium | reverse complement strand
CCTTTGCCGCCATTGGCCTCAATGAACTTTAGGTTCTTACTGAGTTTCGACTCGGCTTCTTTGTACTTGCCTTGCGCCATTGAGAGCAGTGCAGACTCGTTCGCTAGTAATGCGCTGCTGCGCCACTCGTCCAATTTGAGTTTTTTGAAGAGAACTTCAGCCTGACCTAGCGCCTTCGTGGCATCATTGTATTCAGCGGTGTGCCGAAGGACTCGGGCGAGTCCCAGGTGGCTATGAACAAGGAGGATATCCTCGGCTTTGGCGGATACGGCATTTTTTTTTGCGGCATCGAAATGACTCTTGGCATCATCGTATTTTCCATTCTGGATGGCGACGAATCCGGACCGATTCAGGCACTGCCGATTCGAGTCTTGCGCGACGGCTGCACCAATTGTGCCCAGCACTACAGTCAAGAAAACAAGCTTGATGAGTCGTCGGCTTCGCATGATTGGGTATCCTCATAGTGTTTATCGTGGGGGCAGCCAAAAATTGATTCACTGTTGAAATGAAAAGCAAGTGAAAAGAAAAGCAAGAATCAACTTCAAAGTCAAATTGCACTGCGTTGTCGCTCGCATCGGTTGCCGACGTCATCGCCGTCATCAAGGTATCTTCCGCAAGCTTCAAGAATTGCCGCATCGTTCTCGGCGGTGCATCGAGAGTTTCATTCCGGCAGGAGTGGTATGCAGACGAGTTCCGTGTCGCTGCGGGCGTAGATGCGAGAGCCAGCAAAGGCGGGGTGAGCCCAAGTAACGCCGATGATGTTGGTGCGGGATTGCTCGTGATAGCCGGTGACGTTGAGTCGCGCGAGGATCAAATCACCTTCGCTGTTGAGGATGATTGCTCGGTCACCGTCGCCGAGCCAGACGAGGTTCGCGTGGGGGTTGCGGCCGCGCGGGGTCATTTGATGGTCGTCGTCCCAGAGCTTCTTCGACGTCGTCAACTCAAAACAGGTCAGGCCGTATTGCTTGTCGAGCAGATAGACGTGACCGTCACGATACAGCGGCTGCGACATTAGGCCGCGCAGGAATTTGTTTTCCTCCCACGCGAGTTCCGCTTGCTGCGGCTGTGCTCCAAGTCGAATCGCTTTCGAGCCATTCCAGTAGCCGCAGACGAGGACGAGCCCCTCGTGAAAGATCGGCTCGGCGATCGCGACGCCGTAGGTGATCTCGTAAGGCACTTGCCAGAACGGTTTGCCGGTTGTGGGATCGAGGCCGCGAATGTGTGACGGAGTCCAGCAGATCAACTGCCGGTGATCGTTGTGCGTGACAATCATCGGCGTCGAGTAACCCGCATGATCCGAGTGACTGTGCCAGACGAGTTTGCCGGTGTGTCGATTGAGTGCGGCGATGCTGTGTTCGTCCTTGCCTCCCGGTTGCACGATGACGTTGCCGCCGTCGATGAGTGCTGAGCCAGCGAAACCCCATTCCTGCGAACGGCCTTTGAGGTCGCTGAGGTAATTGATCGACCAAACTTTTTCGCCGGTCGTCGCGTCGAGGCAACGGCATTCACCGAGTGCTCCGACGGTGAACAGCTTGCCGTCATGCCACGTCGGAGCGGCTCGAGGGCCGTTGCCGTAATCGAGCTTTCCGTACTCGACAGGATATTGGTGTTTCCAAACTTGCTGGCCGGAGTCGGCATCGAAGCAAAGGACTCGTTCGACTTCCGGTTCCTTCTGGCGGTCCATCACGAAGACTCGCTGACCGACAACCGTCACTCCGGCATAGCCGCCGCCGAGGGGGACTTTCCAGTTTGGTTTCAGACCGCCGTCGGGCCATTTGTCCGGGAGCTTCGGGCCGTGCCAAGTGCCGTCACCGCGCGGACCGCGCCAGCGCGGCCAGTCTTCGGCGGTCGCTTGGCCGGCAATCAAGACGACGATCAGGACAGTGAAGCAACGGTGCATGGGGAACTCCAATCCGGCGCGCGTCCGGGGTCGGGTGCCGCCTTCGCCCTCGCTGAC
>JAYVQJ010000507.1:0-27805 GCA_043777235.1 Planctomycetia bacterium | reverse complement strand
AGTCTCACCGTGTCGGGCAAAAAAAACATCGCCCGTACCACGCACGCTCATCGTCTGCGCAGAGAACATGGCAAAGTGAAGACGACAGTGCCATTCGTTCCTGACACCTTTTCCGCTCCTCGAACTAATTCTTCAGTCTTCATATGAAAAGCCAGCCCACCTTCGCAGAAGGTGGGTGGCGCAGCCACAAGAAAGAAAAGCACGGCGTGAGTTCAAGTACCAAACGGCAATGGCCAATGGACGCCGATCAAAAGTTTCTTGTGCTGCGCACACGCCTTGACGAAGCGTCAAGGCGTGCTACCCGGTTCGATGCGGAAGTAACTCTCAACGCGATTCACGAAAAGATCATCCTCTGGTCGCAGCTTACGGACAATCTGGAGTGCCTCTTCACGAAGCGACTCGGCGGCCTGATGATCGCCTCGTTTGAGGAGCAGCCGGCCCAGAATGGAAATGAACCGGACGTAATCCAACGAATCGCGAGAATGGTAGTCGCGGTGTAATAAGATCGCGCGGCGGATCAATTTCTCCGCGCCAACCAAGCGTCCCTGCCTCGCGTAGATTTGGCTCAATTTCGCTAATCCGTCACAGTAAAGCCCACGATCACCACTTCGACTTGGCCGCGAATGACGAAGTGATTCAATGAGTCGTTGTGACGCTCCGTCCCAATTTTGTCGCTTCGCACAGAGATCGGCCATCCGGAGGAATGCTAACGACTCAATCCATGTGTCGATATCAGGTCTTAAAGGCATGGACGGGATAAGGGCGATCGCTTCTAAGAGTACCGCTTCGGCATCGCGATCCATATTAAGATGCAAATACACTTCCCCCAAACTACCGAGACATCGAGTCAGATCACGTCGAATCTGCTCACTCGATGGGGCCATGTGCTTTAAGGTCGTCACTGCCTGTTCGAGTCTCGCTGCAGCATCGGCAAATTTGCGCTGTGCTCGATCAGCAATTGCAACGTCGAGGAGGGCTAAACAAAACTCGCGCGTCAATGTTCCCGACGTCTTTTCTAGTTGGCGTAGTTTCTTTCGCGCAATCTCCGCTGCCTCATTGAACCGACGAGCGATAATCGCCTCTGTAAACATAGCATTGCTCGCATCTGACATGATCGCTTGATTGCCTCTCACATTACCGATTGGAGTTCCGCAGGGGCACAGGAAACTGGAATCACCACGGATAAAAATCGTCTAAGAAATCCTGTCCTGCCAGAAAGTCGTCGCGTATTTGTTTTTCGGCGACCTGTTCGGCCAAAGTCTTTCCCGGTCCCCTTGCCGTTGGAATTTTGATTGCTCCTTGTTCTCGAACCGTTCTGATGATTTCGTCGGTTCGTTTGCTGGCTTGCTCAAACGCTTCGAGACCGTTGTCGTTGTGGACGAGGATTTCCCAGCCGCCGACGGCGTAGTTGTGGAGGTCGGCGACTTCGAAGTTGTAGACCTTGTCGTGATAGGGTTGGATGTTGACGGCTTGGATGGGGAATCGTTCGCCGTTGCGGAGAAGCACGCGGTCGCCGACTTGGAGATCTCCGGCGTCGACCCAGCGGCCGGGTGTCGTGGCGTTCGCCGGGACACGGGCGAGGTGTTGACGGACGGGACGATCGGCCAGTGATTCCCCCGAAACAACCCAGAACGGGTGCAGCAGCGTGGCCTCCACGGTTTCGTCGGCGACGGATACCAGCACGGAATGGCCGTCGTAGTGCCGCTCGAAAGTTTCCATCACATGGCACAGTTTCCATTGACTGGTGACGACGTCGTAAGACCAGACTCGTTCACCGGAGCGAACGGTTTCAATCGGCTTCGATCCGAATTCCGTCGCGACGGGAGTTCCCGCCGGGAAGCAGTTCCGCAAAGCCTGCTGGGCCGCATCGTCCACTTGATGCACCATGCTCTTGCCGACGGAAGCGACTTCGTCGAGCTTGTCGGCATTGTGAGCGAGTGCCTTGTAGATCTTCTTGCCGAACTTGCCAGCGGTGACACCGGCCCCCGCGATCGGAATCATGGCGGCCAGGGACATCGCGGCGTCACCATAGTTGCCTCGGCCCAAACTGATGCCGGCGTTGAGGGCGTCGCAGGCTTCGCCGAGCACCGGGACCATGCCAGCGACATCGAGGCCGGTTTGCAGGTAATCGAGAGAGGTCGTGAAGACGTTTGGTTGCGGAGGGGGTGGCGGCGGAGGGGTGCCGTTTTGAGTGTGGACGTCGATGGGATAGGTCTGCTCAAACGATTCGATGTGCAGGTTGTTGGCCAGCCCGCCGACGCCCCCTTTTGCCGTCAGTACCTCGCGATGGACGGACTGCCGCAGCCACCATTCCTCGTAGATGTCCGACGGGTTGCTGAGGTTGACCAGCTTTTCGTGGAGGTAGTGACCGACGACCCCTTTCAGCTCGGAACCGACGTCGATCGTGACCGTTCCGGTGATCTTCGGATCGGCAACGGGGGACAGCGTCACGCTCACGTCGAAGTCGACCACGGCATGAGACATCGTCGATGTCTGGTCCATGTCTTGATGTTGGTAGATCGCGTATTGATAACCCGACGGCGGCGAAGCATGGCTCAACCCCCATTCGTGTCCGTCGACAAACGCCTCCAGAAACGTCACGTTCAACCCACCCTTGGCGGTCACGGTGACGGTTGGCACCCAATTGACGAGCTTCATCGACGCGGACATCTCCGCCCCGCCGCCGATGCGAACGCTCAGGGCACTCTTTTCCGTGTAGGTGTCGGTTGTCGGCAGTGGTCCGCCCGTCGATTTGTTCGTTCGCTCTTGGACCCAGACGTTGCTGCCATTGCCCGAGTTGCTGAGGGTCTCAAGTTTGATCAATGGCTTCCCCGGAGTTGGTGTGTTCGGGGCACTGCCACCGCTTCCGGAACCGCCACTTGTTCCCGATCCTGATAACGCACCCGGCGTGGACGCGCCGAAACTGGATGCCGAGTTCGTGGGTGCGACGGCTGAGGAATCGGTCGAAGTTGAGTTGCTGGTCGGCGCATTGCCGGACGAGGACGCACTGCCAAATGAACCACCGCTCGATGAAACTTGCGACGTTGCCGAAGGGTCGGTGGGATAGGGATTGGAGTTGCTGCTGCTGGAGCTGCTCGTCGGTGTCGGCAGGTCCGCATCGCCCAAAGACATATCGTAGTCGAAGTGCAATCCTCGGCTCGCGCTTCCTCCTTCTGTCCAGCCGACGGACAGATAATCGAAGTCGCCGGTCGTTGCATCGGAGTCCTGAAGATCCACGCTGAGTGAGTCACTGGCACCGATGCTGCCGTCGTAATCCGTGTGCATCCCGGCCGTCCCGGTGATGTTCGCTTCTTCGAGGTCGGCACCGACCGACGTGGTCGCTTCGCCGCTGAAGTAGGAACCCATCGAGAAACTCGAACTGACATTCAACGCCGCGCCGGATTCAATGCGCGATCCATTTCCACCCATCGGAGGCGCAGGATCAGTTCCGTTGCCGAAACCATCTCCGTCGGTCGGCGGTTTGGAGCCGGGTGAATTGAACGGTGTCCCGAACGGATGCGTCGTTCCGTTTGTGGTGTTGCCGTCTCCATCTTTGACATCACCAGCCGCATCAAAGGCTTTGTTGCCCCCTTTGAATTTCATTCCTGCCGACCGATCATCCGCAGCAGTCAGTTGGATCGTGTGTCCGAGAGTGCCATCGGGTCTCAACACGTCGAACTCGGTCAAGGCCGCGCTCTTCGATGCTGAAGCATTGGAGGATCCCGCGAAGTTCCCTTTGTCGACTTTTCCGGTCGTTGTATCGGAGCCGTCGTGCGTATCGCCGACACTGTTGTTGAGCGAGTCGCTGGTTGAAAAACTGATCGTCGAGACCGGCCCAACAGGCACGACTGGCGGTGGCGTCGGCGTGCTGCTGGCTGGAGCCAATCCGGAGCCACCGGGGTCGGGCACAGCGCTGCTTTCAGGACTATGACTAGCGTCGCTTGTCGCTGCTTTTTTCTTGCCAACACTGGGTCGATCGGGAACACCGAACCCGAGGCTCACGGTGATGCTGAACGTGGTCAGACCTTTGCGTGTGCTCTCGCTCCATGTTCCGGATTTCTCACCCGTGGATTCGTGGGTCGTGTATTCCTTGGACCAAGACTGCGATACAGACCAGTGCTCAGCATCGACGTAAGTTTGCGAGAGCGTGACGGTCAGCTTGGTCGACGTCCCACCCACAGAAGTCTCAGTGACCGTCGTGTTCGAGAAGGTCGCCTCGCCCGCCGGAGTCAGCGCGCGGATGTTGGCCGAGTATTGCTCCGCGGGAAGATGCACTTCATCGAATGCCACACCTTCCGGCAACTCGAATGGTTTCCAGCCACCACTCGAACTGGTTCCGCTCGATGAGGAATTGGAGCCTCCGCTGGAACTCGAACCGTCGTTGCCCGTCGAACGATTTGTTCCCGAACCGGAACTGTTATTGCTGCCTTGGGAACTGTTTCCCGATGACGAGCCAACACCGGATGATCCACCAAAACCGGCTGAAGAGCCAGAACCCGATGAAGAACCTGCGCCGGACGGGGCACTACTTGAAGACGACCCTGCTCCCGATGGAGTGCCAGTTCCGAATGACGAACCACCTCCAGAGGAAGTGCCCGCACCCGAAGAGTTACCACTGTTCACTGGCGAATCGGGATTGCTCGAACTGCTCGGCGTCGTGCTCGTTCCATTTCCACCTGCAAACGCACCGAATGTCGCTGACGGAAGTGATGCGACAAAGCCAGAGAGGTTTGCATTTTGGCCAAACAGCGACGTCGTGGAAGAAGAGTTCGTTGCGGAGTTCGTCGGTGTTTCAAGATTGCTGTCGGCGTGACTCTCCGAACTTTGCGAGAGACTGATGGCTTGTTGTGATTGTGACGTTGCGTTGGATGACACGGATCCCATCGCACCCGCGAAGACTCCGAACGAACTTTCGGAAGTGGGTTGAGACACTCCAACAGAACTACTGGCCGCCGCTGTCTGTGAAATAAACACGCCTAGCGCGGATTGAAGGTCGGTTTGGATGGGTGCCAAGTATTGTTGTTGCGAAGCACCAGCGAATTGATCAACGACGGCCGTCGATTGCGCCAGTGTCGCGCCGGCTTCGGCCGACGCGCTCAACATGACGCGAGCTTCCACCACCTCAATGGCAATGCAAGTTCGATGCGTGGCGCGACGTCTCCGCGAGGGTCTAGCGAAATTGGGGGGGGGCAGGAAATTTGCGAAACGATGCCAACCGATTTTGCAACGGAGATAACCAAGACAACTTCAGCATCACAGGCTCCTCGGACGGGGATGAGAAGGAACGCCAGACAAATGCCACGAATCAATTCGGCAAAGCACAACGCAAGAACTGCGTTATTGAGATTGGAGAATGCTTTGTTCAAACCGGCGGGATAATGCTGCCATACTCGAATGAATTCAAGCGTTCAGAAGACAGAAAATCGAATGAATTTGAGCGATGCGATCACGTCTACAACGGCGAAACGCGGTGCTGAGGCTCACCGATCCATTGCCGTCACTCAACGGGCTTCCGACTCCAACTGGTAGTCGGTGATTTTCTTGTGCAGCGTGTTGCGGTTGATGCCGAGTCGCTCGGCGGTTTTGGTCTGCGTCCCTTGGCAGGAGCGGAGGACTTGAAGAATGACTTCGCGCTCAACGAGCGCGACAGCACGTTCGTGAAGGTTGGCGGCGTCGGGGCCGGCTTGTTGGATGCTGGTCGAGACGAGTTCAGTGGCCATCTTTTGCATGTCGGTGACTTGCGGGCGACCCATGCGGACTTGGGCGAGACCGCGGACGTGGGGCGGCAGCACGTCTGCGGTCAGCGTGTCGCCGGTGGCGAGCACGATGGCCCGCTCGATGTAGTTTTGCAGTTCGCGAACGTTGCCGGGCCAGGAATAGCGTTGCAGAAAACCGAGGAACTCCGTCGCGATCTTGGGAACGGGGCGGTTGTTGTCGTCGGCGTAGTCTTCGACGAAGTAATTGACCAACAGCGGGATGTCTTCGAGTCGCTCGCGGAGTGCGGGGAGATAGATCGAGACGACGTTCAAGCGGTAATAAAGGTCTTCGCGAAACTTCTCGCGTTCGATCTCTTGCAGCAGATCACGGTTCGTGGCGGCGACGATCCGGCAATCGACGTGGATCGTGCGGCTGTCGCCGACGCGCTCGAATTCGTGTTCTTGCAAGACGCGCAGCAGCTTGACCTGCAACGTCTGAGTCATCGAGTTGACTTCGTCGAGAAAGATCGTGCCGCCGTGAGCCGCCTCGAAGCGGCCGGTGCGATTTTCGAAGGCGTTCGTGAACGCTCCTTTGACGTGTCCGAAGAGTTCGCTTTCGAGCAGTGTTTCACTGAGTGCTCCGCAGTTGACTCGGACGAACGGGCCGCTGGCTCGCGGGCTGAGTTCATGGACCGCGCGCGCGACCAATTCCTTGCCGGTGCCGGTTTCGCCGGTCAGCAGCACCGTGGCCGATGAGGCGGCGACTCGACGAGTCAGCGCGTAGACCTCACGCATGGCCGGGCTTTCGCCGATCATGCCCCGCGGCCGGTTCGGCGATATTTCTCCAGAAGCCACCAGTCACTCCTTAACCAACAACACGCGACCGACGAAGTTCGTTGATCGACACATCTGCTTCACCTCACGAGCGCGGCAACATTGTTGAAGCGACTGCCGGAAACCTCAAGGACGCCAGCGAGAGACGATTATTCGGGTGTGCCCACAAATCCTGTCGACGGTAGTAACCCGAAGCGTCAGCGAGGGTGGACGCTCCACTAGATTTCCTACGGAGAATCAACTCGTGTGAAGCCTCCGCCCTCGCTGACGCTTCGGGTTACTGCACCGCTGCCAGTAAATGTGGAGACATCCGCCGTTGGCAAATCTGCAAGGTGGCTGGAAATCGAACGTGTTGGGCCGGATGATGCCTCCCTTTTCGCGGGACTCGCGAGGCGGCAATGGCTCTGGTTTTTCAGTTGGCGTTTTATTCGTTGCTCATCATGGCGGCGTCGATGGCGGGCGGATTGGCTCCGGCCATGATGCGGTTCACGCACCGAACGTTGCATCTGCTGATGAGCCTCGTGGCTGGGTTGATGCTGGGTGTCGGCATCTTTCACTTGCTGCCGCATGCGATTGAAAAGCTGCAATCCGTCGACACGGCTATGGTTTGGTTGATGGTCGGTTTGCTGGGCATGTTCTTTCTGATTCGAGCGTTTCACTTCCACCAACACGCGTCGCTCGAACCGGATGATGCACAAGCTCCCGGCAGCAACGCGGAGAGCGAACATTCCGGCTGCCTCGTCCACGATCATGGGCATCATCACGATCATGACCACGACGCATCGCACAGCCACGGCGATCATGGTCACGACGCACCGGCCGCTCACAAGCTGAGCTGGGCTGGAATTGGTTTCGGGTTGGCGGTTCACACGCTCATCGACGGCATGGCGCTGGCCGCGAGCGTGCAAAGTGAGATGTCGCTCGGCGGGACAACGTGGGTCGCCGGCCTCGCGACGTTCATGGCGATCGCGCTGCACAAGCCGCTCGATGCGATGTCGATCACGACGTTGATGGCGTCATCCGGTTGGTCTCCGCGCTGGCGGATGATGGCGAATGCGGCCTTCGCTGCGATGTGTCCGATCGGCGTGCTGCTGTTCTTCGGCTTGGAACAACTGGTGGCCGACCACGATCCGATGCTCGGAGCCGCGCTAGCTCTCTCGGCGGGAGTTTTTCTTTGCATCTCGTTGGGGGACTTGCTGCCGGAGATTCAATTCCATCACCACGACCGTTTGAATTTGTCGCTGTCGTTGCTGGCCGGAGTGCTGCTTGCGTGGGGACTGCGATTCGTCGAACCGCCGCACACGCACGGCTCGTCGCCGAAAAATCCACCGATCGTCATTCCCGCGAAATCAACACCTTGATGACTGACGGAGATCTGTCATGTTGAAACAAGTCACTCAACTTCTTGCGGTCATGATGTTGCTGGCGTTCGCGATCGCCTCAACCGCCGCCGATGACGATCTGAAAAAACATCCACTCAGCGATGACGATCGAGCCAAGTTGCGCAAGGAATGGGATGAGGGCTTGGTGGACGTCACGAAGAAACTCGACGCGAAGCCCGATGACTTGGGGTCGCTCTCGAAGCGAGGCGACCTCTTCTTCTTTCGGGGCGAGTTCGCGAAGTCGGTTCGCGACTACGAACGAATGAGCGAACTGAGCCCGCCGCTCGATGCGTCTCACTGGCGGCTGGGGATCGCGTACTTCTACGCCGATCAGCCGGAGAAGTCGGCCAAGCAGTTCGAGAAATTCTTCGTCACCGACGACGTGGATCGCGAAGCCGGATTGTGGAAGTACATCGTTCAAGCTCCGACGCTGGGTGCGGCGAAAGCGCGAGCGGGATTACTCAAGTACAAAAAGGATGACCGCGAGCCGCTGCCGACGATCTATCGGCTGTTCGAGGAAGAGATCACCCCCGACGACCTGCTGAAGTCGGTCGATGCGAAGCTGTCCGAAAGCGTTCGCGAGCAGCGGCTGTTTTACATCGAGCTGTATCTTGGCCTGTGGCATGACGCTTACAAACGCCCGAAGGAAGCCCTGCCGCATTTCCGAGCTGCCACCGCCAATCGCTGGGGCCGCACCGCTAGTTACGGCCCGAATTACATGTGGCATGTTGCTCGCCTGCACTACGAACGGCTCGCCACGAAGCCGTGAGCCACGATTGGTTTTCATCGGCCAATTGGCTCAGTAACATCCGGCCCTTCGATTTTTCAATCGCCTTTCAAGAGACAGCCGCCACGCCATGCCTGCTCAATTTGAACAAGCTGAGTTGCTGAAGAAGCAGTACACGGACAAGTTCGTCGTCGTGAAACAAGGAGTGCCGGAACTCCGCCGCTTCGACGGTCTGACCGGAGTCGTGAAGACGGTCAACATGAGCGGCCGAGCGCTCGTGTTGTTCGATGGCCCGGCGGATATTGGCTGGTACGACATTGATCCGGCGTTCCTGACGGTCGTGGATGCACCCGCTCCGAAGAAGAAGGCCGAAGAGAAACCAGCGAAAGAATCACCCGCCGCGAAGTCCGCTCCGGCCGCGAAGCCCGCCGCCGCTGCGGGCGAGAAGAAAGCGAGTCCGCTCGATCTGATTCGTCAACAGGGTGCCGCCGGTGCAAAGGTCGCTGCCGCTCCGGCCGCTGGTGGAGCCAAGCCGAGTCCGCTCGATTTGATTCGTCAGCAAGGTGCGGCCAAAGCGGGTGGAGCCGCGGCGAAGCCAGCGGCAGCACCGGCTCCCGCACCGAGCGGCGAAGGGAAGAAGCTCTCGCCGATCGAAATGATTCGGCAACAACA
Organism: Planctomycetia bacterium; assembly: GCA_043777235.1. Taxonomy (GTDB): domain Bacteria; phylum Planctomycetota; class Planctomycetia; order Planctomycetales; family Planctomycetaceae; genus SXKJ01. The sequence continues at coordinate 18,494 of JAYVQJ010000507.1, read as the reverse complement.
ATCCGCGAAGTCGGGTGCGGCTCCTCAAGCGAGCGCCGCGCCGGCTGTGGTTGAGGCTGCTCCGGTGCCCGCACCAGTTGCCGACGCACCGAAGCCGGCGGCTCCCGCAGCGGCGGACGGCAAGAAGTTGTCGCCGATCGAACAGATCCGCTTGCAAGGTGCGTTCAAAGGCAACAAGTAGACCGGTCACTCTGTGCCGGAGTGATTCATGGCACTGACCGATTGCAGGCACAATCGCCTCCGCCGACCCCGCGTCGGTGGAGCGAAGACTGATTGGCTAGCCACGCGAACTCCGAACTCCAAAAGCTCTCCACCGACCCCGCGGCGGCGGAAGCAACGACTCGATAGCTGGTCAATCGTCGTCCCACCGACACGGGGTCGGTGGAGACGGCACGCTTGACCGAATGTCGCGTTAGCGACCAATCATCGCTCCACCGACGCGGGGTCGGTGGAGGCGGTTGCTTGGCACTGAGGAACCTGTCGTGTCGAACTCGGTGCGGACGATTGCGGTGTTTGAGTCTCGGCCTCGCTGGGAGCCGGAGTTGCAACGCCAGTTCCGAGATGAATCGGTTCGCGTGCGCGGTTGCCGGACGTGGAACGAAGTCTCGGCATTCGCGTTTCCGCCAACGGCTGATGCGCTGGTGATCGAACTTCCGGACGACTTGGCCGACTGTCTGCAATGGCTGAGCAAGCTGGTCGCACCGCCGCGAGTGCCGCCAGTCATCGTGCTTTGTTCGGTCGAGATCGCGGAACTGGAATGGACTCTGCGCGACGTCGGTGTCCAAGAGGTCTTGGTGGGCGATCTCACGGGCGAGGCTCTCGCGCGGACGTGTCGTCGGCTCTGGCGAACGGAATGACTCACGACGACCGCTCGTTGTTGGCGGTGTGAGCGACTGCTACAACTCGAAACCACGATCACGAATCTCAAAACCTCACAGCAAAGAAGCCATGACTGACGCAGACGTTCGCGCGAAACTTGGACAATTGACCGACCCAGAACTCGGAATCTCCTTTGATCGGCTGGGCTTGATCCGGTCGGTGCAGACGACGACCGACGCCATCAAAATCGAAGTGCAACTCCCGACTCCGGCCTATCCGGGGCGCGAGCGAATTGGCGATGTGATCACCGCCGCACTCAGCAGTTCGGCGGGCGGACGGAAGATCGACGTGACGTACTCGTGGCAGGTGATCGGTCGCGAAACGGGCGGCAAGATTGGCCTGCGAATCAAGAACGTTATCGCAGTTGGCAGCGGCAAAGGGGGCGTCGGCAAGAGCACAACCGCCGCCTCGCTGGCGTACGGGCTGAAACATTTCGGAGCGAAGGTCGGGTTGCTGGACGCCGACGTCTACGGGCCGAGCATTCCGTTGCTGACCGGCGCGAAGGGAACGCCCATCGTTCGTGAAGTCGAACTTCCCAACGGCCAAAAGATTCAACGGTTGGAACCAATCGACGCCGACGGCATGAAGGTTCTCTCGATTGGCTTTCTGATTCGAGAAAACCAAGCGGTGATCTGGCGCGGCCCGATGCTGCACAAGCTGTTGACGCAGTTCCTGCAAGAGACCGATTGGGGGGAACTCGACTATCTCATCATCGACTTGCCTCCGGGAACCGGCGATGTGTCGTTGACGCTGTCGCAGTTACTCGGCCTCGCCGGCGCGGTCGTCGTTTGCACGCCGCAGAAGGTCGCGCTGCTGGATGCCGTCAAAGCGATCAGCATGTTCGACCAAGTCAAGATCCCAGTGCTCGGCATCGTCGAGAACATGTCCGGCGACATCTTCGGCCGCGGCGGCGCGAAGGCGAAGGCTGAGGAACTCGGCCTGCCGTTCCTCGGCGAAATCCCGATCGACGCGACGATCCGCGTGCGCGGCGACGACGGCCAGATCGGCTCGCTGTACGAGGACGACAACCCCGCGAAGCCGCACTTCTTGAACATGACTCAGAACGTCGCCATGCAAATCGTTCGCCGAGTTCTGCTCGATGCTCCAATGCCGTCGTTGGAGATTCTGTAGCGAACGAATGGGCTTGCCGCTGCTCATCAAAAAATAATGCAGTGCAAAGTGCCGAGTGAAGAGTGCAAATTGAAAAGTGTCGGAAATGCGAACGCTGTGTGCTTTTCGTGAAATGGTGATCTTCATTTTGCACTTTGCACTTTGCACTCGGCACTTTGCACTGCGTCGCCGTGACTACGCGGTGATGTTTGAAGTTCACCAAAGCAAACTCGCAGGATGCCTTCCCACGGTTGGATGTAGGTCAGGAACGGCAAGCCATCGACAGTTGCTTCGCGGCGACCAGTGACGCCATCGACCGCCGGGCCATTGGCGACGAGATGCTCCAGCCATTCGCGATGCCGCTCCTGAGTCCACGGCTGCAAGACATCGAGCCGGTCGCGCAGCAAACAAACTCCGGCGGCCAGCGCCATTGCTCCCCAATTGCTCGTGCCGGCGACGATGTTGAAGTCGCATGCGATGCGGCAAGGAACTCGCCCCGCCTGTTCGCCCGACAGTCGGCGACGCAACTCGGCCCACGGAATCGCCCCCATCCCGATCTCGTTGCCGCCGTCGCCGACGCCGATCGTCCGAGCCATCGGATGCAACTGCGGCAGTCGCTCAAACAGCAAATGCAACGGAGCGGTGTGCGCGTCGATGCAGACGCCGCGCATGTTGTGACAATGGTTGTGATGTTCCGGTGCGACGTCGGCGAGGAATGCTGAGAGTGGCGAGTTCGAGACATTCTTGTCCGGCTCGCCACTCGCCACTCGCCACTCGCCACTCTTCCCCACCGACTCCGGCGTGTGGCTCGGTCCGACTCGTTCGATGGCTACGAGATGTGTCAGGCCGCGAGCAAAGTCGGATTGCAGGAATCCATCGCACCAAGATTCGGCTTTGAGTGGGGCAACGAAGATTTGATCAGCGGGGAAGCCGATTCCGTCGGCGGCGGCTTGGACGGTGGACGCACACGGCTCGTCGGTGATGACGGCTGCGTCGATTCCCAGAGCGTTCAAGCAATGAGCCAGAAACAAGCTGCCGGGTGGGCCGTCGGTCTCGGCGCACGGCGGTTCGGCATGAGGAATGAAGAAGCCGGTAACGATGGCGACGCGGCTCGCGGTTTGAGCGAGATTCGCGGCCGCGGCAGCGAGTTGACCCGCTCCGAGCCTCGGCAACTTGGCCGACGAAACGCCCTCCGATTCGCTCGCACACAAGCCGCGACGGGCGGGATCGCGATGAATGAATCGTTCGAATTCAGCGAGCAAACGGGCGTGTTCGATGGATCGCTCCGGGTCGGTTCGCACCGCCGAGCGATTGCCGTCACGGTGATTTCTTTCGCTGCTCATCGTTCGTCACCACGGAGGTTCTCAGGCCTGAGAACGTGATTTTCTTGCCGATCCTGAGTTTGGGAAATCTGGCGTGAAGGCAATTCATAAAGGTTGCTGGTCGGGAGGTCGGTCGCCAGAATCCGCGCCCTCTCAACCTCGCCCTTCGGCTGCGCCCAGTGTGCGCGATCTGTTTCCAGCGCGTGAAGAGTCATGTCTGAACCAAAACTGTCAACGGCCGAAATTCTGGCCAAGATCCGAGCTGCTAAATCCGGCGCGAGCAGCGATGCGCCCGCACCCGCTGCGGAAGCACCTGCCCCTCCGGCGGAAGTGAGTGCTCCAGCGCCCGCCGCCGCGAAGCCCAGTGCTCCGGCCGCGAAGCCTGGATCAACAAACGACATTCTCGCTGCGATTCGAGCTCAAGGTGCGAAAGGTGGAGCCGCAGCCGCTCCTGCATCGGACGCTCCGAAGGCTGCGCCCGCTCCGAAACCGGCAGCCGCGAAGCCAGGCTCGACGTCAGATATTTTGGCTGCCATCCGCGCCGGAAAAAGTGGCGTCGCGCCCGCGAGTGATACGTCGGCAGCTGCTGCGACACCTGCTGCGAAGCCGGCAGTTGCTGTTGCGAGCGGCGAACCAAAGCCGTCGCTGGAAGAGATGCTCAAGGCAGTTCGTGGTGACGCACCGGTGGCGGCATCTGCTGTTGCGGCTCCGGTGATTCCTGCGAAGCTGACTCTGCCGCCGATCCCGATGAAGCCTCCGGCGGCGAAGGACAAGAAAGCGGCGGCAGGGCTTGATCGCCGCAGCGTGATCATGATTGGCTTGTCGCCGTTGTTCATCGCGTTTACTGCGATGGCCGCGACGTCGTTGTTGTGGTTGCTCGATCTTGCGCGGTTTATGTTCCCGAACGTGCTGGTCGAGCCTCCGACGAAATTCAAGATTGGTCCGGCCAGCGATTATCCGTTGGGTGGAGTCAGTACGAAGTGGCTGGCGGCTCGCGGCGTTTGGATCGTGCATACCGATCAGTACAAAGGTCGGAACCTGATTTACGCCATTGCCTCGGTCTGCACGCATCTGGGTTGCACGCCGAACTGGCTCGAAGGGGAGCAGAAATACAAATGCCCGTGTCATGGTTCGGGCTTTTACGTCAATGGAATCAACTTCGAAGGTCCGGCTCCGCGACCGCTGGAACGAGTCGGCATCAAGCTTGCCTCGGACGGGCAGTTGGAAGTGGATAAGAGCGTGAAGTTCCAAGAGGAAATGGGACAGTGGGAAGACTCGAACTCGTTCGTCGACGGAGCGTTGGCGTAGTTCGTGCGTTGAAGAAGGCTTCGTCAATTTTCGGAAATTGATCATTGGTCATTGATGATTTGCAAATGACCAACGACCAATAACCAACGATCAATTGTGTTCTTGAAACAAGGCATTCGAACCCTGTGAGGATTCGAATGCCTGACATTGGAAAGTCAGCATCCATGTCGGTCGGTGATTACATTCGCGATTCGCAAATCTGGAAGAGCATCTTCCGGCATCCGGCTCCGTACGATCGCCGTAACCGCGTGGTCGTGATGCTCACCAACTTCTTCTTGCACCTGCATCCGGTGTCGATCAAGCAGCAGGGCATTGCCCTCTCCTACACCTGGTGCATGGGTGGCATCACCTTCTTCCTGTTCTTGGTCGAGACCATCACCGGCGTGCTGTTGATGTTCTATTACCGGCCAACGCTGGAATGGGCCTTCAACGACATCTTGGCTCTGCGCGACGTGACGACACTCGGCATCATGCGCGAGATTCATCGCTGGGGTGCTCACGCGATGGTGATCACCGTCTGGTTGCACATGTATCGCGTCTTCTTAACGGGTAGCTACAAGCCGCCACGCGAATTCAATTGGGTGGTCGGCGTGATCCTGCTGAAGCTGACGTTGCTGTTGTCGTTCACCGGGTACTTGCTGCCGTGGGATCAGTTGGCGATTTGGGCCATCACGGTCGGTTCGAATATGGCTCGCGCGACGCCGGTGCTGGGACACGAAGGCCCTGGTTTTCAGTTTTTGAATCTGGGTGGCTACGACCTGATCACCAACGCCAGCGATGCTCGGTTCTTGTTGTTGGGCAGCCGCTTCGTCGGTGAGGAAACCTTGAATCGGTTTTACATCCTGCACTGCGTCGCGATCCCGCTGGCGGTGTCTGGATTGATCGCCATTCACTTCTGGCGAGTCCGCAAAGACGGTGGGATTAGTCAGCCGCTGTAGGAATTCGGAACGGGAATCTCGATGAACGCTCTGCCGCTGATCACTTCCTGGTTGACCCTGGGGTCGGTTGAACCGCACCCCAATGTCACGCCGAGCGTGTTGTTCGGCCTGGGGTGGCTGTATCTGATTCTGTTCTTGATGAACATCGCCTGGACTTGGCGGTCGTATCATCGAGGACATCACTTTGAGTTGCCGGCGTTCGCGAGTGGAGCCAGCATTCCGACGGCAGCGATTTGGGCGGGTTACTCAACCGCATTGATGTTGGTTTCGGTCGTTCATTTTAGTTGTGCCAGCAATCCGGATTCGTTCTGGTTCATCATGCCGGACTGCGCCAAGACGTTGGTGGATTCGGTCGTGGCGGATGCTCGTTATTACTTTGCGGTCACGACGCTCGTGTTCATTCTGATGCTGGTCTTTCGCAATTGGCTGGCTCAGCCAAATGTCGGTTGGGCGTTGCTCAATGGGTCGTTGCTGTTTTTGACGGTGAGCATGACCGACTGGGACTTCCGACAGATCGTCGGCAAACCGGACAACGTGCCGATCGTGGCGATGCTGTTCATCGTCGGCTTCTTCACATGGCTGTTCTTTTACCGAGCCAACGAGAACGATCGCCGGGCCGCACAGGGCCGGCCGCCGGTGGAAGCCGAGAACAACGAGAAAGTGCTGACGTGGCCGGACCTCGTCTACACCGAAATGATCTGCATGATCGCGGTGACGGCGCTCTTGATTCTGTGGGGCATCGCGCTGCAGGCTCCGTTGGAAGAACCTGCTTCGGCCGTGAAGACGCCGAACCCCTCGAAGGCTCCGTGGTACTTCCTGGGCTTGCAGGAAATGCTGGTCTACTACGATCCGTGGTTGGCAGGCGTCGTGTTTCCGAGCGTGATTCTCGGCGGGATGATGGCCATCCCGTACATCGACTTCAACAAGCTGGGGAACGGCTATTACACGTTCAATCAGCGGAAGTTCGCGATCGTCACTTTCATGTTCGGCTTCTTGCCGTTGTGGGTCGGGATGATCATCCTCGGCACATTTTTGCGAGGCCCCAACTGGAACGTCTTCGGCATCTACGAATTCTGGGACGTCCACAAGCTGGAAGCTCTGAACAACGTCAACATGTCCGAGTACTTCTGGTACGGACTGGGGATGCCGTTACCGATGGCTCCGCCTGGTTCTCAATTTTGGACGCAAGCGCCATACATCATGTTGCGTGAGGCTCCGGGCTTTGTTGCCGTCCTGGGCTATCTCGGCGTGATGCCGCTGTTGATGGCGATGACGGTCTTCAAGAAGTTTTTCATCCGCATGGGCTTCCTGCGGTACATGGTGTTTTCCAATTTGGTGCTGATGATGGCCGCTCTGCCGTTGAAGATGGTGCTTCGCTGGGCGGTCAACCTGAAGTACTTCATCGCGATTCCGGAGTGGTTCTTTAACGTGTGACCTTTTCTGTAGGACGGGCTTCTTGCCCGTCGCCTGTCGGGCAAGAGTGCCCAACCTACAGCCTGAGGACGATTCTCCAACATGCCAGCGACCGAAGATTATTTACGTCCGCTTCCCAAGATGCACCGGTGGTTCGCCGTCAGCATGATCGTGCTGTTCGTGTCGACGCTGCTGATGATGTACTTCGACCACCACGATGAGTGGCGAGCGTATCAGCATCAGTTCTTTCAGCTCGAAGCGGACAAGCTCGTCGCCGAAGAGAACGCCAAGAAGGCGGAACTCGCCAATGTCGCGCTGGGCAATGGGGCGAAGTCCGCTGCGAAGTTGCAGAAATCTTACGAAGCCAAGCTCCGCGAACTTAACGATGCGAAGGAATCGCAGCAGAAGAAATTGAAAGAGACGGTGCAAGACCTCGCCGAACGGGAAGCCACCGTCAAGACGCTCGACAACGAATACCTGATGCAGATGCGGAAGGTGCGAGAGAGCCGATCCTACCGGGGTGTGGCGAGTGCCAACTACGACCTCGGTGTTCGCGATCAAGTCCCCGAAGAGAAAATGACCGCCTTGTTGAAGGACTTCAATGAGAAGCGACAGGCCGTTGATGAACTGGAGGCGGAGCTTGACCATCGCGAGGCCGCTCGCAAAAAGGCCACTGACGAATTGAAGGTACAGACCAAAGATCACGACGACGCTGTGGCCGCAGTCAAAGCGTTCGAGGCGGACGTGCTCCGGTTGGAAGCTGTCCAGAGTCGCATCGCTCCCAAACCGGATTCGGTGGCCGGTGCGGTCAAGTCGTTCAAACGCTGGCTGATGGAGCAGCCGATCGTCGATGGCTTCAATTCGCACATCAAAATCCAGCAGGATTGGCTGCCGGATATGAAAATCACGCTGGGCATGGCGAAGACCGCGCGGTTCGACCGTTGCCGGACTTGTCACTTGGCGATTGATCGCGTGGGAGACGGTGACGTGCCCGACTTTCCGCACGGCGACGGCAAGAACGGAACTTACGCGCATCCGTTTTCGACGCACCCGCGGCCCGACGTTTATCTGACCGCCGCCAGTCCGCATCCGCTGAATGACTTCGGCTGCACGTCGTGTCATGACGGACAAGGTTCGGGGACCAGTTTCCAAAATGCGTCGCACACGCCGAACGATCCGCATCAGGCTCACGAATGGGAGCACGACTTCAAGTGGTTCAACAACCACTTCTGGGAATACCCGATGCAGCCGGCTCGGATGCGTGAGTCCGCTTGTTTGAAGTGTCACCACTCTGTCGTCGAACTCGGACAGAACACGAAGTTCGGAGCGACCGCTCCGAAGGTTTACGAAGGCTGGCAGCTCATCAAGAAGTACGGCTGCTTCGGTTGTCACGAGATCAACGGTTTCGATGCGGGCAAGCCGGTCGGCCCGGACCTGCGGCTCGAACCGCAGACGGCCGCCGAGGCGAAGAAGATCGCCGACGACCCGAAAGCGGTCGCTGGAGTCGAACGCAAAGTCGGGCCGAGCTTGCGGCATATCGCCAGCAAGACGACTCGCGAATGGCTGACGTATTGGACCGAAGAGCCGAAGCGCTTCCGGCCCACAACCAACATGCCGCAGTTCTTCCACCTGACGAACAACAGCGATGCTCACGGCAAGGATTTCTCGAAGGCGGAACTCGCGGCGATCGCGCACTACTTGTTCGATAACTCGAAGGAACTGAAGTACGACGCGCCGTCGCCCGGTTATCAACCAGACGCGAAACGAGGCGAGACGTTTTTCGCTCAGAAGGGTTGCCTCGCCTGCCACAGCCACGACGCCGATCGGTTCAAGGGAGCAAAGGCCGAGTTCGGTCCAAACCTGTCGAAGGTCGCCGCGAAGATCAAACCAGGAGCTGACGGTTTCAATTGGCTCTACACCTGGATTCGTGAACCGGGACGACATCATCCGCGCACGAAGATGCCCGACCTCTTCCTTGATGAAGTGAAGAAAGGGGACGTGGTTGTCCTCGATCCGGCCGCCGACATCGCGGCGTATCTGCTCAGCGGTGAGAAGGCGGAATACAAAGCGATCGAGATCACTGATCCAGAGTTGGACAAGCTGGTCGAGATGTTGTTGTGGCGACGCAAGACTGTCACGCCGGAACAAGCCAAGCAAGTGATGTCCTCGAAGAAGTACCCGCTCGCTCGCGAGACCGTGAAGGGTGATGAAATTGAACTGATCCCGGAACAGGCCGACGCCGAAATGACTCCGAAGGAATGGACCCGCCGAAAGATGAACTATCTCGGCCGCGTCACGATTTCGCGCTACGGTTGTTACGGCTGCCACGACATCCCGAACTTCGAGACCGCTCGGCCGATTGGTACCGCGTTGCAAGATTGGGGATTGAAAGATCCATCACGTCTCGCGCCGGAGCACATCGAAGAATACCTGCATCATCACGGCGAGCCCGAAGGCAGTCCGATCAAATCGACCAAGACGCGTGTCGTGAACGCGATCAAGAAAGCGGCGGCCGACGATTTCGACAGTCACGAGCAAAAAGAAGCGGAACTCGGAGCGGCGTTCTTCTACGAGAGCCTGCTGCATCACGGTCGCCCCGGATTCATCTGGCAGAAGCTTCGTGATCCGCGCAGCTACGACTACGAAAAGACCGAGACGAAGTTCTATGACGAACGCTTGAGGATGCCGAAGTTCCCGCTCAACGAGAAAGAGATCGAAGCGATTTCGACGTTCGTGCTGGGACTCGTTGCGCGACCGCCTGCCGAGAAATATCAGTACCGCCCGAAGGGTGCCGAGTTGGCGAAGGTTGAAGGCGAAAAGCTCTTGCAGAAATTCAATTGCACGGGTTGCCATGTCATGGACCTGCCGGAGATTTCGTATGCGACCAAGCTCGAGGCGGTCTCCGTGTCAGAGCTGGGTGTCGAAGATCATCCCGAAGGTTTCGAACTGCTGATGAAGCTCAAGCCGCCGCGCAAGGCGCTGACAGGCAAGTCGCATGTGGTGAAGACGGCGGGCGGCACCGAGACGTTGCCTGTCGTGAAGTTCCGTGGTCTACCGTCATCGCGGCCGAAGCCGGACGATGAACCGGAAGAGCGAGAATACGGCTACGACTTGTGGGAGACGCTCGATTTCGGTGACGGCAAGTTGCAGTGGGCACCGCAGCGCATCATTGTGCCGGAAGCCAATCTGGTGTCCGAGAAGCCGGCACGCGGCGGAGCATTCGCCGAATGGCTGGCGGCTGATTTGAAGAAGCTGGATGGCGAAGCCAATGCGTGGCAGATGTCGCCGCCGGTGCTGTACCTCGAAGGGATCAAGGTGCAGACGCCGTGGTTGTACTCCTTCTTGAAGAACCCCGGCCAACTGCGGCACACGACCGTGCTGCGGATGCCGAAGTTCAACATGACGGATGCCGAGGCTCAGGCGTTGGCGAACTACTTCGCGGCTTATGACGGAGCACCGTATCCGTATCAGAACGTTCCGCAGCGGAACCCGGCGTATGTGTCGGCGGCGAACGAGCGGTATCACGAACGTCATCCGAATCGGCCGGGAGATTATTTGCAGGAATCGTGGCGAGTGCTCAACGCGCCGATCTGCATCAAGTGTCACTCGGTGGCCGGCCAGGAATACAAAGGCTCGGACCCGAAGAAGGACATTCGCGGGCCGAACCTGGAAGTCGTCACGGATCGTCTGCGTCCTGAATGGGTGATGTTGTGGCTGTACAAGCCGGCTTGGATCACGCCGTACACGTCGATGCCTCCGGTGTTCCGCAAGGATCAGAAGCAATTCCCGCCGCTGATGGATACTGATCCGCTGGATCAAGTCGTTTCGGTGCGTGACGCGCTGATGAATTACACGAAGCTGTTGGAAAAAGTAGGCAAGCTGCCGCTCGCCGTGGCCCCGGCCCCGGCTGCCGATGCGGCTCCGGCAAAAGCCGACGAGAAAGAAAAAGGAGGCAACTGATGAAGACGGTTGGCTCACAATTTGGTTGGATGATGATGGCGTGCGCCGGTTTTCTGACGCTCGCAGTCGGCTGTGGAAAGTTGGACACGGGTGCTCATGCCGAGCCTTCGGTGCGAGTGAAGCCTGCTGAATCGGCCATCGCGAAGGTGGACGGTGACAAGCCGGGGACATCGACTGACGGAAGTGCTGCGCCGAGTAGCGGCGGAGTCGGCACGTTGGTTGGCCGCGTGATTTTTGAAGGAGCGCGCCCCACGCCAGGAGTGATCTTCAAGAAGGGAACGGCGGACAAGGATTCGACGGTCTGCTCGGTGAGCGGAGACATTCCGAAGGATGACCTCGTCGTGAGTGAATCGAAGGGAGTGGCCAACGTCTTTGTGTTTCTCGATAAGGCACCGGCCGGATTCAAGCCGGTCCCACCGACCGAGGAGATCCAGTTCGATCAAAAGAATTGTCGCTTCACAACTCACGCGATGTTTTGCCAAGTCGGTCAGACTGTTCGGGTCATGAACGACGATGGCGCTCTGCATAACACACGTTGCAGCGGTGACCGGAATGGCATCGTCAACAACACAGTGGGTGCCAACGATCGGACGGGCATCAAAGTGATCTACAAGCGTGCGGAGCGCGTGCCGTTTCCGGTGAAGTGCGATATCCATTCTTGGATGAGTGCCTATCACCTCGTCTTGGACCATCCGTTCGCGGCGGTTTCCGATGCGGAGGGGAACTTCAAGATCGAGAACCTGCCGGCCGGAACTTATCAGTTCAAGGTCTGGCACGAACGTGGTGACGGCGGAAAGATGGGACTGTTGGAATCGAAATACAAAGTCGTCATCAAGGGTGGCGAGAACGAGCCCGTCAAAATCATGGCGGACGCCAAGAAATTCGGACTGTGACTTGTAGCCGCGCTCGCCAGAGTGCGGGTGTCCCGAAGTCTGGCGACTTCGGCTACCGGAGGATGAATTCGTGAGCGCGAGAGTGTGGCAATTATTGGTCGTGGTGCTGGCCTGTGCCGTGGCCGGGTGTGCTGAGGACGCATCACACATGCGGTTCACTCAGAACGCTGCGCTCGCGAAGCCGGTCCATCGCAAGGCACGGGCTGAGGTTGAAAAGAAATTGGAAGAACACTTCGGCACGCCGCTCGACAGCGTCGCATGGCTGAAGCTGCCGGTGAATTACGGCAAGGCCGAAGGGAAAGTGAAGTCCGTCGATGGCAAATCGCTGGTCGTGGAGTTCAGTCCGGAGACCACCGATCTCGCCAGTCTGAAGTCTCCCGAATTGACTCGCTCGGGATTGTTGTTCACGTCGGGAAGCAACCAAGGCAAATCCTTTTTGCTGGCCGGGTACGATTCCGACGAGAAGTCGTTTGCGACTCTCGACGCTTTGGAAACTGCTCCCGCCGCAGGGGATCAATTCGTGGTCGCGGGGCAAAACCTGCGGCACGGTCGCAAGTTGTATGCTCGGCATTGTCAGCACTGTCACGGAGTCAGCGGCGACGGAGACGGAACGACCGCGAAGTATCTCAATCCCCGTCCGCGCGATTATCGATTGGGGATCTTCAAGTTCACTTCGACGAACAAAGACACGAAGGTCTCTCGCGATGATCTGAAGCGAATCATCGGCCAAGGAATTCCCGGCACCTACATGCCGGCGTTCGTGCCGATGCTCAAGGATCAGGAGTTGGCAGCGCTCATTGAATACGTCCGCTGGTTGGCGATGCGCGGCGAACTCGAAGTGCAAATGCTCAAGGATCTGAAGAACGATTACGCGGCCGATCGCGCGAAGAAGGAGGCCAAAGAGACCAAGGGCAATGTCAGCGACATCGAAAAGCAGATTGCCAAGCAACTGGAAGAATACGTCGCGAACCCGACCGAAGGTCTGACGGCATTCATCGACTCGGTGACGGGGGACTTGGTCACGGCTTGGGAGTCAGCGGAATCGCCCGACGCCGTCATCGTGCCGCGCGTGCCGCGCGTGCCTGACACGGCGGAATCGCGAGCGCGCGGCCGTGATTTCTTTTCCAAGAAAGACGGAGGCAAGTGCATCAACTGTCACGGTCCGGCCGGTCGCGGAAACGGCGGCCAGACCGAGGACTTCCAAGAGAACAAAACGGCTGGCGGGTTCTATGCCGAGCGTGGACTTCACGACGATTGGGGTCAACCGATCAAGCCGCGCGATTTGACGCGCGGGATTTACCGAGGCGGTCGGCGGCCGATCGACATCTATCGCCGCATCTCGCAAGGGATCAAAGGGACTCCGATGCCGGCCACCGCCGCGACGGTCACTCCCGAGCAGATTTGGGACTTGGTCAACTATGTGATGTCGGTTCCGTTTGAGTCGTCGTCACCCAAACCGGCGAAGGCTCACAGCGTGGCGGGACAGTCGAACGAAATTGGGAATGCGAATTAGCGGGAATGTCGGACGATCTTTCCGATCGTCCGATTGGCCGGTTTGAGAGATCGGTCTTACGGGAGTTTTACCGTGCGTAAGTTTTGGTGTGCGTTCTTTATCTTCTGGCCGATCGCGGCGATCGTCTATTCGTTGATCTCGCCGTCGTTCAACTGGTGGTTTCCCGGTCCGTCGGTCACCGAGTTGGGACAGCGAATCGACAACTTGTTTTTCTTGATTCTGTATATCGTCACGGCGGTCTTCATCGGGACACAGGCGGCCTTGGCTTATGCCCTGTGGCGAGCATCGAGCAGCAAAACGGAACGGGCATGGTTCACTCACGGCAGTCATAGCCTGGAAGTGATTTGGTCGGTCGTCCCCTCGGTGATCTTGTTGTTCCTGGCCCTGTATCAAATGGATGTGTGGGCGTTGTTCCGCGTGCAGGCGTACTTCCCGAAAGAAGCGCGGGATGCTCCGGTGGCGGAAGTGACCGCTCGACAGTTTGAGTGGCGGATTCGATATCCGGGGCTTGATCCCACGACTGGCAAACCCAAAAAGCTGCAACTCAAGCCGCAGCCGGATGACTTGTACGACGTCAACGATTTGCATGTGCCGATCAACCGGCCGGTGATGATTCAGCTTCGCACCGACGACGTGCAGCACTCGTTCTTCTTGCCGCATCTGCGAGTCAAACAAGACGCCGTCCCGGGCCAAGTCATTCCGATTTGGTTCAAGGCCGAGCGGCAAGGAGTGTTCGAACTGACCTGCGCCGAACTGTGCGGCTGGGGTCACTACAAGATGCGAGCTCAATTGACCGCCGAACGTGAAGTCGAGTTCGCGGTGTACCTGAAGAAGCTGCAAGCAGACCAGAATTACGATGGCCACGCCACGCCCAGTGCCGTCGCCAAGAAAGACGAATAGAGGATCGAACATGAGTTCCACAGGAGTCGCCCTGGAACATGGGCACGATCATGAACACGCTCACGATGTCCACGGGCATCACAAGCAGTCGTTCGTGCAGAAATACGTTTTCTCGACCGACCACAAGATGATCGGGATGCAGTTCCTGTTCACGACGCTGCTGATGATGATGATGGGTGGCGCGTTGGCCTTGGGGGTGCGTTGGCAGTTGGCGTTTCCGTGGACTTCGATGCCGTTCTTTGGGCCGCTGTTTGCCAATTCGGGCGGACAGATCTCGCCCGAGTTCTACACGATGCTCTTCACCATGCACGCGACCGTGATGATCTTCCTGGTCATCATCCCGGTGCTGGCGGGAGCGTTCGGCAACTTCCTGATTCCGCTGATGATTGGTGCGGACGACATGGCTTTCCCGGTGCTCAACATGCTGAGCTACTGGTTCATGATTCCGGCGATTGCCTGTTTCGGTCTGAGCTTCTATTTCGGCGGCGCGGCGGCGGGATGGACTTCGTATCCGCTGCTGTCTGATCTGCGAGCTTCGGCTCCGTCCTCCGGTTCGGCTCAGACGTATTGGCTGTTGGGTGTCACGCTGGTCGGCGTTTCGTCGATGATGGGATCGGTCAATTACATGACCACGATCATCAACATGCGTGCTCCGGGGATGACGCTGTTCCGCATGCCGTTGACGATCTGGGCAATGTTCATCACGGCGATCTTGCAAGCGTTTGCTCTGCCGGTGTTGACGGCCGCAGGATTCATGTTGGTCTTCGATCGGCTCGACTTTGGCGGTTGGCTCGATGGTATTCACACCGTCTTCTTCATTCCGGCTGGCATCGTGGTGAATAACGCCGCTCCGACGGTCGGCGGCGGTCAGCCGCTGCTGTGGCAGCACTTGTTTTGGTTCTACTCACACCCGGCCGTTTACATCATGCTGCTGCCGGCGATGGGCATGGTCAGCGACATGCTGGCCTGCATGTGCCGCAAGCCGATCTTTGGCTACAAGCCGATGGTGTATTCGATGTCGGCGATCGCCGGGCTGGGATTCATCGTGTGGGGCCACCACATGTTTACCAGCGGCATGAACCCGGCGCTCGGCATGACGTTCATGCTTTCGACAGTCATGATCGCTCTGCCGTCCGCCGTGAAAGTTTTCAATTGGATCGGCACGATCTGGGGCGGCCGTCTGCAGTTCAACACAGTGACGCTGTACTGTTCCGCTTTCGTGTCGATGTTCATCGTCGGCGGACTGAGCGGTATTTTCATGGCCGCTGTGCCGGTCGATATCTACATCCATGACACCTACATCATCGTGGCTCACTTCCACTACGTTGTGTTTGGGACAACCCTCTTCGGAGTCTTCGCTGCGATCCAGTTTTGGTTCCCGAAGATGTTCGGCCGGATGATGAGCGAGACTCTCGGCAAGTGGCACTTCCTCCTGACCTTCATTGGCTTCAACGGA
The DNA here is from genome assembly GCA_043777235.1 of Planctomycetia bacterium. Taxonomy (GTDB): domain Bacteria; phylum Planctomycetota; class Planctomycetia; order Planctomycetales; family Planctomycetaceae; genus SXKJ01. Next base: position 2,802 of record JAYVQJ010000507.1, on the reverse strand, counting down.
GCGTTCTTCCCAATGCACATGCTGGGAATTGCTGGCTTCCCGCGACGCTACGCGGACCCGTACATCCATCCGTACCTCGAACATCTGCTGCCGTTGAATCAGTTCATCACGATCTCGGCGATGATCATGGGGTTCGCTCAGTTTCTGCTGCTGGGCAATTTCGTGAGCAGCATCTTTCGTGGCGAGAAAGCGGGACGGAATCCGTGGAACGCGAACGGCCTGGAATGGACGGCTCCTTCTCCTCCGGGTCACGGCAATTTCGACATTCCTCCGGTCTGCTATCGCGGTCCGTATGAGTACTCCAATCCGAGCAATCCCGGCCAGGACTTCTGGATGCAGACGGATGCCAATCGCGGCCAGAAGGTGCCAGCCGCTGTCCCCGCGCACGGGCACTAACTTTGGAGTGCGGCGATTCATCGCCGCTTTCCATTTTGCGGCGGAGCCGCTTTTGAATTTGGACTTCCATCACTCATTGATCCACAAGAAAGCCTCTTCGCCGCGAACCAAAGCGGCATTGAATCGCCTCACTCCAAAGCATGAACACGACTCCCAATCGCTGGCTGCACCGCTACGCCGTTCTCACGGCGATGATCGCGTTGTTGCCCATCGGAATGGGAGCACTCGTCACCTCGCTCGACGCCGGCATGGCGTTCATGGATTGGCCGACGTCGGATGGGCAGAACATGTTTCTGTATCCGTGGCTGCGAGATTTTCATGCGAACCGCGACAAGTTCGTCGAACACGGACATCGTCTAGCTGGCAGCTTGATCGGGATGTTTTCGATCGGCTTGGTGGTCCTAACACTGCGACGCGAACCACGCCGGTGGGTTCGTGGGATGGCAATCGGGATTCTGGCAGCGGTCGTTTTGCAGGGACTCTTGGGCGGCTTCCGTGTCATCGCCGACGCGCGTGTCGCCGCATTGGTTCACGGTTCGTTCGCTTCGCTGATCTTTGCGACGATCACGGTGTTCGCCCTCGCGACCGGATCGAAGTGGCCCCGTGGCGGATGCGTCTCGCATCCGGCTGTTCTTGTTTCCAATGGATTGAAGTCCCTCGCCATCGCTACGCCGCTGGTCATCTTTGGTCAGTCGTTGCTCGGTGGACTGGTACGTCACTTGGGACTCGCGCTGCACGAACATTTGGGCGGAGCCATTCTCGCCACGGTGTTGACCGTGGCAGTCATCGTGGCGAGTTGGCGATCGGGTCACGCCTGGTTGCGATCGGCATCGGTCGGATTGCTGATCGTCTTGGTTGTGCAATTGGTGCTCGGAGCAGGAGCGTGGGTGACTCGTTTCGGATTTCCTCCGGCCGGATATGTCGCCGTGCAGCAGGCTCCGGAGCAGATTTTGTTTCGGACGGCTCATGCGGTTGCAGCGATGTTCGTGCTGATGATGTCGGTGCAATTGGCGGTTCGAGTTCTGCGGCTGAATTGGCTGGGACGTGGAGTTCGTTTTCAACGTGCAGACGCGATGCTCGGCCAGCCGAGTGCGTTGGGAGGGGCCGTCTGATGAGCGTGCTCCTCGAACCACAAGGGACCATCGAACTCAGTCCGTCGCTGTCGGCGCGGGCGAATGTCACTCCGCGATGGCGCGAGTATCTCGTGTTGACGAAGCCGCGGATCGCGGTGATGGGTTTGGTCACGGTCGCGCTTGGTTTTCTCTTGGCGGCGACCGGCGAATGGTCGGGGACGACCTTCGGTCATTCGTTGCTGGGAATCGGTTTGATCGCGGTCAGTTGCAGCGCGCTCAATCAGTGGCTGGAACGAGACTCGGATCGCTTGATGGCTCGGACGATGAATCGTCCGCTGCCGAGCGGCCGTATGTCTCCGCACGAAGTGCTTGTCTTCGGATTGGGACTGTGGCTGATCGGTGCCGTCGAGTTGATCGTGTTCGTGAATGGACTGACGGCGTTGCTGGCATCGGGAACTTTGTTGTTGTACGTCGCGGTTTACACGCCACTGAAACGGCACACTTCGTTCTGCACCGCCATCGGAGCCATTCCCGGTGCAATGCCGCCGGTGCTCGGCTGGGTCGCGGCCGGGGGTGAGTTGGATGCCGGAGCGTTCGCTCTGTTCGCGACGTTGTTCGTTTGGCAGTTCCCGCACTTCTTGGCGATCGCTTGGCTCTATCGCGAACAATACGCGGCGGCCGGATTGCGGATGTTGCCACAGACTCGGCCGGCTCCGCGAATCACCGGTTGGTTGTGCGTCGGTTATGCGTTGGCATTGATTCCGGTCAGCCTGTTGCTCAAGGACGCGGCGCTGGCGGGGGATCTGTTTGCGATGATCGCGATCGTGCTCGGCCTGGGTTACGTCGCGTTTTCTGTTCGCTTTCTGCTGGACGAGTCGGTCCGAACCGCTCGCCAGTTGTTGTGGTTTTCGTTGGTGTACCTGCCGGCTCTGCTGCTGGCGTTGACCTGGGATCATTGGAGATTGCTGAGCTGACTCGCCCGAAGCGTCAGCGAGGGCGAACGCTTCACGGACTTTGAAGACAACGCTTTCAGAAGCGTTCGCCCTCGCTGACGCTTCGGGTTACTTGGTTCTTTGGATTCGGAAAGAGATATGTCACACACACCTTCTCCCGGTCACGCGGTTCCGCCCATCAAGATGGGTATCGCCATTCCCAACTCCAAGTTGTGCATGTGGCTGTTCCTCGGCACCGAGATCATGTTCTTCACGGCGTTCATTGGTACTTACATCGTGCTGCGACTCGGCTCGAAAGGCTGGCCGACCGATCCCGAGGTGACGCACATTCGCGTCGCGGCGGGAGGCATCAACACGTTCGTGCTGATTCTGTCGAGCTA
>JAYVQJ010000506.1:0-1958 GCA_043777235.1 Planctomycetia bacterium | reverse complement strand
GGGCCGTGCTGGTACTCGCAGAAGCAATACTTCGAGGGGAAGACGTCGGCCCTCTCGCGGCCGAATTACCTGATGCGGTACGACATCGAGGTCAGCGGGTTTCCGTCGTCACACGCCGGGCATCTCTGCCTGCTGCGGCTGACCGAGGACGACTACCCGAACACGAAGGTGCTCGAAGACTGGCCAAGCTGGACGCTCCCCGTGCTGAAGTGGGGCAAGGAGCAAGGCGGCGTCGTCGGCTACAGCCACAGCGGCTGGGGCCTGGAGCTTCCAGACATTCTGCCCGACGGTTCGCGCAAGTTCCAAAAAGACCGTGACGAGTCAGAAACCGAGTGGAAAGGCAAAGCCGCGAGCAAGCTCCCCGACTACGCGATGCCGCGTTTCGATGGCATCGGCGCGAACGAGTACGTCGTGACGGTCGCTCACGACGTCTGCCACTTCATCAGCGCCGTCGATACGCCGTCGATCTGGGAACTCAACGTCTGGTATCACACGCTCAACGCCGGCTTCCGAGCAAGAATCTCCGGCGAGACCGACTTCCCCTGCATCTACGGCGACAAAGTCGGCCTCGGCCGCATCTACGTGAAGCTCAACAAAGATCAGCCGCTCGACTTCGACAACTGGATCCTCGGAGTCCGCGACGGCCGCAGCTACTGCGGTGACGGCCTGAGCCACATCCTCGATTTTGATGTGGTCGATCCCTCGAAGCTTTTGGGGGTCGAGCTCGGTCAAAATGGACCGACTAACAAGCTCAGTACGGTCGAACTCGCGAAGCCCGGCAACGTGAGAGTCTCTTTCGACGTCAATGCCATGCTCGCCGAAAAACCGAACGAGCAAACCGAGTCGATTCGCACGCGTCGCCTCGACGCGAAGCCGTACTGGCACATCGAACGCTGCCGAGTCGGCCAGACTCGCGAAGTCCCCGTCGAGATCATCGTCAACGGCCAAGTCGCCGCCACGAAGAACATCGTCGCCGACGGCAAGACTCAACCACTGAGCTTCGACATCCCGATCAAGCAATCAAGCTGGGTCGCCGTGCGCATCCTGCCGAGCGTCCACACGAACCCGATCTGGGTCGAAGTCGGAGGCCAACCCGTCCGAGCCAGCAAGAAGAGCATCGACTGGTGCAAACAAGCCGTCGAAGTCTGCTGGAACGCCAAGAAAAACCAAATCCGCGAACCCGAACGCGAAGCCGCCAAAACGGCCTATGATGAAGCCGCGAAAATCTACGAGGCGCGATTGAAGGAGGCCGTGGGTGACTGAATCGTGAGGAGCCAAGTGACGTATGGTGGAACGCTCATGGTCCCTAATCTTCGCTCATCGAGATTGGTGTCGATGTGCGGGCATGAGTGTTTCAATTCCGACGACAGGGTCATCCGGAGACAGGGTCAAACCGATGAGTGCCACCGAAGACATTGAAAGAAATAGACATTTGCCCAAATTGTTCGGATCTGTTTCTGCACGGGTCGTTCGGCTGCTGCGAGTGACGCTGTGGCTGGGGATATTGGTCGGACTGACCGGTTGTGGGTCGAACGAGTCGAAGCGAATTCCTCTGTCGGGCAAGGTGACTCAGGGTGGCCAGCCGGTAAAGATCGGGGCGATTTCGCTGGCACCGGCCAACGGGCATAACGGAGTCGCGGCGAATACGGCGATCAAAGACGGAAGCTATCAGTTCACACGCGAGGATGGTCCCGATTCGGGGCCATACAAAGTCACGATTTTAGTGTCGCTCACCAAAGACGAGTTGATGAAGCGACGTCAAGAGACGGCGGTTCCGCAAACACAATGGGAATTCCAGATCAAGATTCCGGAGTCAGGTGCGGCTGCCGAGGATTTCCGCTTAGAAACCAAATGACTCGGTCTTCTTTCTGATCGCGGCGAGTCCACGATCCTGCTTAGGAGCGGAGCCGCAATAACTTCCCGATTTCAGCAAACTCATCAGCCGGCACGCGCTAGCG
>JAYVQJ010000505.1:0-1961 GCA_043777235.1 Planctomycetia bacterium | reverse complement strand
CTCTTGATCAAATCACTGGTTGAGTCTTGTGATGTCGCAACTTCCGCTCTTCGTCTTTGGCACATTGCGTCGTGGCGAGTGCAATCATGGATATCTGGCGGGCAACTACGATCGAGTTCTGCCCGCGCGGTTATTTGGATTTGCGCGCGTCGCCCCGCTGATGATCGCCCGCGAAGCCGATTCGGTCGTTGATGGCGAGCTCTACTTCCTGACGCCGACGATCTACGAGACGACTCTATTCGGCTGCGATCGGCTGGAGGAACTCCCCAGCGATGGACTGATCGGACACGAGTACTGCCGCATCGCCGTCCGTCTACAGACCGAATTGGGTGAGATCACGGCTTGGGCATACGCTCGCCACGACACAGCCAGCGATGCCGATTTGCAGCCGTTAATCGTTGCCGAGTCACAACGGCTGCGCATCGCTTAGTCCGCGTCCGACCGTTGAGCCTTATTTCTTTCGCTTCTTGCTCGCGGCGGCTGCGACCTTTTTGTAGTCGCCGACATGCGGCAGCACCGATTCCGAGAACGCATCCGGGCCGAAGTAACGCAGACCGACGAGCGGTTCTGTGCCGGTGTTCTCGACCTCGACGCCGTCAGCGGCGGCTCGCTGAGTGATGAAGACTTCGTCTTCCGTCATTGCTCCGAAGCGAATCATCACCGGCGTTTGCAGAGCCAGCTTCCCGATGCGGCCACGACCTTGAGTTGTGATCCAACTCGACGCGGCTCCGTCCTTGATGACGCACTTCGCACCGGGCATCACGGTCAACTCGCGAGCCGAGAACAACTGCTTGCCATCGACTCGGCCGTAGACGACCCAGCGGTCTTGATAGCCCGCCGCAGCGGTGTCGCCGATGTTGATCGGTTCGAGGTAGTTGTTGTCTTTGAAATTCGGGTCAACGTTCTTGTCCCAATCGAGCGCATCGACGAGGTGTTCCAGATCGTCGTGCTTGTTCTTCGGAAAATCCTTCGTGAGCAACGCGCGCGGGACGGCTCGGCCTTCGACCATCGACTGATACATGCCGAACACGTCGCTGCCCCATTGCGGCTCGTAAGTCACGAGACTTCCCGGAGCGTGCAGCACGCACGGCGGAATCAACCAACCGGTCCCCGGCTTCAAGCGATACGCCTTCGACAGATCGAGAATGCCGTTGTCGCCGTCGTTCCAACGCGCGAGGCAGTCGATCACGTTCTGCTTCGTCGTCCCCGGCTCCAAACCCATGAACGTGTATGGGAAGTTGTTGCCGATCTGATTCATCTGCGGCGGGAAGTAATACGACTCCGGCTTCCCCTCTTGGTTCACCAGCTTGGCTTGCTTGTCGTTCTGGTGCATGTGATGAGGGATCGGCCCCATGTTGTCGAAGAACTTCGAGTAGACCGGCCAGCGCTTGTACTTCTTCCAGATCGCCGGGCCAACGATGTCCGATCCCATTTCCTCGACGGCATCGCGGAGTGTGAATTTCTCTTTGCCTTGGACGACGTAGCTCAGCCCTTCATCCGCCGCGCGGTTGTCGTTCATGGCGAATGTCGTCGAGCCGAACCAGCGCTCATCAATACCGCCGCGATGCGTGCCGAGTGCGTAGTAATCCGCCGGATGCAGCTTCAATCGCAGTCCCGGTTGCAAGAACGATCGCGGCACCCACGTCGGCGCTAAACGCAGCAGTCCGTTGTTCTGATTGAGAGCGTCGGTGGTCAGTTTCAACACATTGGCCATGATGAAAAACTCCAGAAGCAGTTCGTGGAAACACGCGGCTCGCGTGTTGCCTGAGTGGAAATCAACTTTGCGAGCAACAAAAAAAGCCGCGAATGCGGCTTGAACCGGGCGGGCATTCTGTCGGCGAAGAGATCGCTTTTCAACGAAGTCTGTCGCATTTCAGTCGTGGTTGAAGGGCATTTCGTCCGGCGGTATCTTGCGACGCGTGTTGACCGAATCCGCACGCTTCTGACAGGCGAGCCGCCTG
>JAYVQJ010000504.1:0-7565 GCA_043777235.1 Planctomycetia bacterium | reverse complement strand
GAGGTCGCCGCGGCCGACGACCTCGCCCCGCTCGTTAATGCCGACTTGTCCGGAGATGTGAATCGTCTTGCCACCAGTCGACGTGACGACGTGCGACCAACCAAACGTCGGACACAACTGCGGCGGATTGATGAACTCAACGTGCATGTCGAAATCCTACGTGGGCGGACTTCGCCGAAGTCCGCATGTGGTGAATGAGATCAATCGCAGCCGATCTCGGCGACATTGTCCGCAGTGAAACCAACCGCAGCCGATTTCGGCGAAATCGGCCCACCATTTGGGGGGGCTCCGTGGTGGTCGAGTCGACGAGCTATTTCAGTTTTTGCTCACTGAGCGTTTTTTGGAACGCCTTCTCTTTCAGCTCGACGTAGGCCCGATAGCCGTCGGGATCGACGAACGGGTTTTTGTCGGCTCCCTTTAAGCGTTCGTGCTTGGCGATCATGCCGAAGTACTCGCCGTGGGCACCGAGGAAGAAGTCGCAGGGGAGCGACTTCAAGACTTCAAACGTCTTCGCGAAGTCATCGGCAATCTGTGGATAGTCCTGGTTGTCGACCAGCCGGTATCCGGGATTCACGTTGGGGCTACCGATGACGACGACGTTGTAGCTCTTGCCACCGTCAGTGGTCTTCCAAGTCCACGTCGTGCAACCGCGCGTGTGGCCGGGAGTCAGCCGCGCGATCAGTGTGGTGCCTCCGAGTTTGACTTCTTCTCGGTCCTTTAAGACGCGATCGACTTCACAGGCAGGCCAGCGGTCATTGGGATAGAAGTACTGCCCGACTCCGCCGGAAGCGATAACCTCGTCATCGCCGCGCATGACAAAGACTTTGGCTCCCGTCAGTTCCTTCAGCAACGCGTGACCGGCGACGTGATCGGAATGGGCATGGCTTTCCAGCAAAATCTTGACGTCGCGCATTTTGAAGCCGAGCGACTCCACTGAGGCTCGAATCAGCGGGACGGTTTCCTCAAAGCCGCTGTTGATCAAGATGTGTCCTTCGGGAGTCTCGATCAGATAAATCGCCAGTGCCTTCGAGCCAACGTAGTAAACGTTGCCAACGATGCGGTGTGGTGGAAATGCTTCATCGGCGACCGCCGAGCTTCCGATGGTGAGCACGACCAACAACACATTCAGCAATCGACGTTTCATGGGAACGACTCCGAGAAGTTCAATGGGTGTCAATTTGAGAAAGTTCGTCACATCGCAGCGCTATCAGCTATCCAATCAATTCCGGCAGCGGTCGGTGATCGCCGACGAGATACTGTGGCCGACCGGCGAGATCCGTGAATTGTGTCGTCGCGACGTCGATCCCCAGCCGTTGATATAGCGTGGCGAAGACGTCGCGGAAGTGAATCGGTCGAGTCAGCGGTTCCTCACCCCAGCGTGTCGTTGAGCCGAGGACTTGGCCGCATCGCATTCCGCCGCCGGCCACGAGCGCTGTCCCGACCTTCGGCCAATGGTCGCGGCCGGCGTTCTGATTGATCTTCGGAGTGCGACCGAACTCGCCCCATGCGACGACCGCGATGTCCTCCAACAGGCCGCGCTGTTCGAGATCCTGAATCAATGCCGAGACACCCAGATCGAACAGCGGCAACGTTCCGCGAGCTTCCGCGAAGAGGTCTTTGTGCCAGTCCCAGTTGTAGTCGCCCGAAAGCATCCGTCCGAATGGCCAGCGACTAAAGACCAGCGTGACGCAGCGAGCCCCCGCTTCGATCACTCGCCGTGCGAGCAGGAATTGATCCAACAGTGTCTTGCCGCTTCGCTCGTTCGGATAACTGCGATCGAGACCGTACCGCTGACGAACCGCTGGGTCTTCGCGGCTCAGGTCGAGCGCTTCGGTCAGACGCGGTGACGTGAGGACTTCCAACGCTTGTCGATGAAATTCTTCGAGGCCATCCATCACTCCGCTTCGATCCACTTGGCGACGGAACTGATCGAAGCTCGATAGCAGAGCGTGTCGATCCGCGAGACGACGCAGGCTGGCTCCGTTGAGCGTGATGTTTCGGCGATCGACACCTTCCACCTCAAAGCCGGCATGAGCCGCACCGAGATAACCGGGCTGAGCGGGGGGCGTGCGGAGAATGAACCGCGCATCGGGATCAATCGGTGACAGATCAATGCACGGCGGAATGCCCGGCACGCGCGGCCCGAACTGTTTGGAAAGGACCGCACCGAGCGACGGCCAATCTCCCGGCGGATATCCCGGAACAATCGCCGACGAGGGCATCGGCGGATGCGATTCCCAGCCCGTCGAGCACCAGTGCGTGTTGTGATCGTCGCGAGCACCCACGAGCGAACGAATGAGCGTGACCTTGTCCGTCATCGCCGCCAACCGAGGCATCAACTCGCAGATGTCGATGCCCGGCACGTTCGTGGTGATCGGTTGAAACTCTCCTCGAATTTCCGGCGGCGCATCCGGTTTTAGATCGAAGAGGTCCAAATGACTTGGACCACCGGGCAAAAGCAACATGATGATGCCTTTGGCCGGATTCTTGTTGCCGCTCTGCGATTCGGCTCGCAGGATTTCTGGCAACGCGAGACCACCCAATCCCAGTCCGCCAATTCGTAGGCAACTGCGGCGGGAGAATCCGTCACAAAAACGTGACTCTGATCCGGCGATGGTCAGCATCTTCAAAACCTCGCGCGATCGAGGAAAGCATCACGCCTCGCAACGTATCGCGGTTGACCAAACGTCGCAATGTTTGGAACTCCGAAACACAGCATGTCAGTCGTGGCACTCGAAATCTGGCGTCGGATCGAACACCATCACGAAAGTTGGATTTGGTCGGAACGAAACTAAGGTGACTGACGATGAGCAACACAGTCTTGGTGACTGGCGGCAGCGGATTCATTGGAACGTGGGTGCTGCGCGAGTTGCTCACGCGAGACGCGAAGGCTGTCGTGGTCGATGTGCAGCCGGCTCCGGCACGTTGGCAGCGAGTGCTCGGAGGACGCGCTGCGGAAGTGACGATGATCGAAACGTCGCTGCTTGATCGCGATCGCTTGCAAAGCATCATCGAGCAGCACGGCGTGACGCACATCATTCATCTGGCGGCGTTGCTGACTCCGGTGTGTCAGCAAGATCCTTGGCTGGGTTGTCAGGTCAACGTACTGGGAAGCACGGCACTATTTGAAGCGGCTCGGCGGTCGGGACAAGTGCGTTCGTTGTCGTATGCGAGTTCGTATGCGGTCTATGGACCGGAGGCCGGCGACGCAGACAGCGAACCGAATCGGCCGCCGACATTTTACGGCGCGTTCAAACAAGCGGTCGACCTGATTGCCGAGCAGTATTGGCGGCACTTCGGAATCGCATCGGTCGCCGTGCGTCCGCATGTCGTCTACGGCCCGGAGCGCGATCAAGGTCTGACCGCCGGCCCCTCGCTGGCCGCGCGAGCGGCCGCGCTCGGCGAGAGCTACACGATCGGCTACACAGGCCGAGTCGGCTACGACTACGCTGAGGATGTGGCTCGCGCGTTTGTTCGCTCGGCAATCGAGTGTCCGTCGGGCCACACCGTCGTCGATCTGCCCAGCGAGTTGGCGACCACCGAAGAGTTTCGCTCCGCGATCGTGGCGGCTATTCCCGATGCAGCGTCGCGGATCGTGGTCAACGGCCCGTCGATTCCGTCCAATGTTCCGCCGAGCCCGAACTACATCTCGAATCTGTTTCCCGATTGGCAAGCCACGTCGTTGCGCGACGGCGTCCGAAAGACGGTCGAGTTTTATCAACACAAGAGTGGCGAAGACGCAGAAACGTAGGCGAGTCGCTCCCGCGACTCGCATTCCAAACGTCGGTTGATTCCCCATGTGACGATCCGCTGTGATTGATCGCACATCGGGAATCTCAGTCGCGGGAGCGACTGAAGCTACGTCCTTAGCCGCCATCAACAATCCAGGAGCCATTCATGCCCGTGAACGATTCCATTGATCGACGACAGATGTTGTTGGCTTCAGCGGCCGCACTTGGAGGATCCGCTTTGACGACAGTCAGCGCGGCAGCCGACGACGAGAAAAGCTCTGGCAAAGTGCTCCGAATCGGTGTGATCTCGGCGACGATTCGGGGCAAGCCCCAACCTCGCAATGGCCACACATGGCACTTCGCTCAATACCTGCATCCGACCATCGACCTCGACACGTACTGCAAGCTCGTCGATCCGGGGTCCGCCAAATTCTTTCGCGAGTATGTTCGCAATCCGAAATACACGTTCGACCAACTGCCGTTTCCCGACACGAAGATCACGCACTACTACGACGCCGATCCAGCGATCGCTGCGAAGTTCACGGAGGCGTTTCCCGGCGTGCAGGTTGCCAAGTCGGTCGAAGAGATGGTCGAGCAAGTCGATGCCGTGTGGCTCGGAGATGCGTCGGGATTCGGCGACGACCATTTTGATCTCGTCGCGCCGGGGCTCAAAAAAGGATTACCGACGTTCTGCGATAAACCGATCGGCGAGACGCCGGCCGGCACGCGCAAGATTCTAGAGTTCGCCAAGCAGCACAACGCCCCGATCATGTCGTCGAGTTTGTTCCGTCACGAGTGGGGCGCGGAAGCCGCGCTCCGCAAGCGGGACTCCGGCGAGTTCGGGCCGATCCAATATGTGATCGCCAGCGTGCAGGGCGGATTCTCGGAAAGCGGCTGGATGGTCTACGGCCAGCATCCGGCGTGGACCGTGATGACCCTGATGGGGCCGGGCGTCGAAGCCGTCAGCATGTACGCTCGCGAGAGCACCTGCCACGCGCTCGTCACATACCCCGATCGCATGCCCGCTGAAATCTGGTTCGGCCGACCGAACGAGAAGTGGGAATACTGCCACACGGCAGTTCACTTCCAAAAGAAGCGGTTCGAGTATACGGCGGCGATCGAAGACGACTTCTGGTACGGCCATCACTACGAGATGTTTCGCATGGCCGCGACATTTCGCGAGATGGTCAAGACCCGCCGCGAGCCGATCCCACATCAGGAAATCTTGGAGGTCACCGCCATCGTTCACGCCGCCGCGAAGTCGATGCGCGAGCAAAGCCGGCTGGTGAAGCTGACCGAAGTGATGTGATGCGTTTCGTAGGGTAGGACCAGCGGCGTTTCGCCGCGCCGGCCCACCACCTGTTGGACAGCGAGAGCCATCAAAACGTGAACGGTGGGCCGGCGCTCGAAGCGAGCTTGTCCCACCCTGCGAAGTGAATTTGAAACACCTAATGTCGAAAGAGGCTCGAATGACGAAGCTCAAATGGTGTCTGCTCGCGATTGTCGCTGCGATGTTGTTCTTCGTGATATCAAGTCCCGCTGATGAGCCGACGGGCGAATTGGCTCAGCGGTTGGCCGGTGTGAAGTTCGATCACTACGCCGAAGCTCCCGGTTACTCCGAAGGGCCGACGTGGCGGAACGGCGATGTCTTCTTTTGCAGCGGAGCGTTGCTGCGAGTGACCGCTCCGCAGCAGGTCTACAAGTACTTGGAGATCGGGCCGGCTGGGACTGTGCTGCTGGGCAACGGGCACCTCTTGATCTGCGACAACAAGTACAAGGCTTTGCTCGACCTCTCGCCGGACGGCAAGTTGGGTGTCGTCGCCGAGCGATTCGAGATGGAGACGCTGCAAAGCCTCAATGATCTGACCGTCGATGCGCGAGGCAACGTCTACTGGACTGATCCAGAAGGCTCATCGTTGGACAAGCCGGTCGGGCGGTTGTATCGAGTCCGTCCCGACGGCCGAGTCGATCGCATCGGGACGGGGCTCGCCTTTCCGAACGGCATCGAAGTCGATCCGGCGAGCAAGCACCTGTTCGTGATCGAGTCGCAGTCGAAGAAAATCCTGCGCTACGCGCTCCCCGCCGACAACGAACTGCTCGGCCAGCCGGAACTCTTCTACGACCTCGGCGGCTCCGGCGGCGACGGGTGCGCGTTCGATGCGGCGGGCAACTTGTGGGTCGCGGACTTTCATCGACCCGACACGAAGAACGGTCGCATTACAGTGCTCAGCCCGGATGCAAAGGTGCTCGCGTACCTGCCGCTGCCGAGCAAAGTCGTCAGCAATATCGCGTTCGGTGGTCCCAATCACGACGAGATTTTTTGTACGACCGGCGATCCGCCAGGAGTCTTTCACGCGAAGGTCGGTGTCAAAGGATTTGCAGGTCATCCCGGCAAGCCGCAGCCAATCTCGCGGTACTTAAACGTCGTCCCGCTGAAACCACACGCTGACTCGGCAACGCTACGACAGATCGCGAAGATCGCGGCCGATGCGAAAGTCGAAGATGGAAAAGTCGCGGATGCGGAGAAGGTCGAATTGAAGACGCTCGCGGCGAAACTGAGCGATCCGCAAGTGCGCGGCGACACCGAAAAACTGATCCCGGCCTTCGAGTCCGCAGCGGTTCGTACTCATCAGGATCGAGCACTGCTCGCGGAGATCAAGCGGCTCGGCGGCAAGGTGACGCTGGAAGTCGTCGCACCGGATTGGCTCCGCTCGCTCGCCAGCGACGAGGGCTTGCCGGTCTTTAATCGCATCGTTGAGATCGAACTCAATGAACGAACCGACGGACACAAAGACCCCGAACCGAAAAAGCTTTCGGATCGCGTCACCGACGATTGGCTCAAGCAACTCGCTGGCCAAGATCTATTGAGGCGATTGGAAGTCTCCGGCACCGCCGTCACGAGCGCGGGACTGATTCATCTCAAAGAGCTGACGAATCTCGAACGGCTGAATGTCTGCCTGACCGCGTGCGACGATCGGGGTTTCGAGCATCTGGCTGGCATGACCAAGATGAAGCGAATGACAATCTGCGCGTCGAAAATCACCGGTTCCGGCTTCGCTCACCTGCAAGGGATGAAGCAGATCGAGTCGATCAACTTGCACTCGGCCCCGGCCAGCGACGCGGGACTCGAAGCGATCGGCAAGCTCACGAGCTTGAAGCGGTTGGAGGTCGTTCACACGAACGTCACCGACGTCGGCCTGAAGCATCTCGCGGGAATGGTCAACCTTCAGCAGTTGCACGTCCACGGCAAAGAGACAACGGCCGAGGCGTTCCCGTTCCTCAGCAAACTTCGCGAGCTGTATGAACTCGACATCTACGACCGCGCCGCGAGCAATCAGGCGTGCGAGCAAATCGCTCAGCTTCCGAAACTTCGCAAGCTGATGCTCGTCACCGGCGTCTTCGACGATGATGGCGTGAAGCAACTGGCGAAGGTCACGACGCTCGAAGAAGTGACGCTCGATTCCAGCAAAGTCACCGACGCCTCCATCGAGCACTTCGCAAAGCTGACGAACCTCCGCAAGCTGCACCTCGGCCCCGCGAAACTCAGCGACGCTGGCCGGCAACGGCTGAAGGCGTTGCTTCCGAAGGCGGTCGTGACTCCCTGAGGAGCGGACTGCGGGATTCATCGCTTCGTCATTCAGGGAATGGCTACCGCACAGTAACCCGAAGCGTCAGCGAGGGCGAACCGTGACGACGCCCTCGCTGACGCTTTTTGAAGCTGCGCTATTCGAGATGTTTTCGGTCTTGAACCCGAAGGGTTCGCAGCAATTAGCCGGTGGTTGAGCGAAGCGATACCACCGGAAATGCGACACCTATCGGTAGCATCCCAGCGGG
>JAYVQJ010000503.1:0-7573 GCA_043777235.1 Planctomycetia bacterium | reverse complement strand
AGTACGGTACCGTCACCGGCCGCCCACGCCGCTGCGGATGGTTCGATGCGATCGCGGCCGGCTACGGAGCACGGCTCAGTGGAGTGGATTGCCTTAGCGTCATGTTGCTCGATGTGCTCAGCGGACTCGACGAATTGAAGGTCTGCGAGGCGTACGAAATCAACGGCGAGCGGACGACGGATTTTCCAAGTCACGTTGAGCGACTTGCTCAAGTCAAACCGGTGTATCGAACCGTGCCTGGTTGGAAGTGCGAGATCTCGCATATCCGCAAGCTGGCCGACTTGCCGTTGAACGCTCGCCGCTACGTCGACACGATTGCTGAATTGCTTGGCACTCGTGTCGAAATCGTTTCGGTTGGGCCGGATCGCGAGCAGACGATCCTCGACTAATCGCTGATCGGTTCGGTGTTTTTACGCAACAGTGATTTCCGAAACCGTGTGAAATTGAGGTTCGCGTGAGTCGTTGGACGAGCTAGCTTTCGTTCTCATCCAGCGACGGCAACACCACAAGAACACGCGACAGGCACAACCCTCACATGAACATCGACAAAATTCAGAAGATTGCCGTCGACGGCGAACTGTTCACGGCCGAGCAATTCCAGCAGCACCGTTCGCGCTGGCTAGCCGGTGGCGGTTCGGTGGATGACACAGTTGGGTTTGTCCGAGATCTCAATCAGCGCGGCGAGCTGACCGATTTTCAGGCGACGGCGTTGCGAGCCGGTGTTCCGGGGCCGTATCGGTTGGGACCATTTCAAGTCACGGGACGGCTCTTGGCCGGACGACTCGGCAATGTCTTTCGTGCGGAGCATGTCGAGTTTCATCAACCGGTCAGCCTCAAGATTTTCCCGGCGGCGCTAGGACGCAGCAAAGAGCGGTTGGCTCGACTGGGCCGCGAGACGCGAATCGCACTCGAAGTCGATCACCTGCATGTCGTGAAAGCGTTCCAAGTCGGTCGCGTCGGCGAGGTGACCTTCATCGCGTTTGAAGAACTGGTCGGCAGCACGCTGCAACAGCGGTTGGAGACGTACGGGAAGCTGCGATACATCGAAGCCTGCCAGCTCATCGAACAGGCGGCGCTGGGATTGGGTTATCTGCACTCGCAATTGATCATTCATCGCGACATCTGTCCGGCGAACCTTTGGGTCACGCCACATGGACTGGTGAAGATCATGGAGTTCGGGGCCGCGCGCGATGCGATGTCGTACTTGGACTCAAATGATTGGGGCCGCTTGACGCTCGACACCCGGCAGCCTGCGGGGCCTCCGCAAGTGCTTGGCCGTTACGACTACATGCCGGCCGAGCAAGCTCGCGATCCGCACGCGGCGAACGTGGCCAGCGATCTGTATTGCCTGGGGGCCACGCTCTATCACTGCCTCACTGGCCAAGTCCCGTTTCCTTCGCCGGACCCGGTTCGCCAAGTCCTGATGCATGCCGACGATACCCCGGCTCCGTTGGCGAGTTTCGCGCCAGACATTCCGGAAGCGCTGCAACAAGTCATCTCGAAAGTCCTCGCGAAGAATCCGGAGGAGCGATATGCCTCGGCCGAGGAATTCGCGTCGGCTCTGTCAGAAATTGTCCCTCCGGCGGTCTTGCCCGAGTTAGAACCGTTAAGCCCCGACTTCCTGAATTGGCTGCAATCGAGTGCCTCGAAAGCCTCGCCCGATCTTCCAGAAGTGGTCGAATACCCGCCGGCGCTTCGCGAGTTTGCCAACTATGTCTCGCAGGTTCGTTAGGTGCGTCGTCGCTTGTGACAGAAGTTTGACAGAAGTTTGACCCGCACCTGACCGCCGTTTTCCGATGCTGTTCTACAATCCCGCAGACTTTTCGACGTCCACTTCGGTCGCCGATCACAACGTTGGCTTGGAGAACTCCATCGTGAACCATGATTCTTCTTTAGCTGAGATTTCGACTTCCTCCTCAGTGACCTCGGACGAAACGACGTCCACACGCGGTTCGCTGGGTTCGCTTCACACGGATCGGTTGCTCGGTCGCGAACGTGCGGCCGAGCCGATCGTCAAAGCCAAGCGTGTTCGACCGGAGATTTCGCATCCGGTGGTCAGCAGCTTTCGGCAACGATTTCCGCACGGCGTCAACTGGGGCAACGTCGGCTGGATGGCGATCATAAACGCCGGAGCCGTCGCGTCGTTCTGGCACTTCAGTTGGGTCGGCTTGGCGATCCTGGTCTTTATGCACTTCGTCACGGCCTGCTTGGGTGTGACGCTCGGCTATCACCGCTTGCTGACTCACGGCAGCATGGTTGTGTCGGCTCCGGTGCGATACTTTTTCTCGATGTGCGGCATGTTGGCGGCCGAAGGCAGCCCGCTGTTTTGGGTCGCGACGCACCGCAAGCATCACGTTCTTTCGGACCTTGAAGGTGATCCGCACTCGCCGAACGACGGCTTCTGGTGGTCGCACATGTTGTGGTTCAAACCGAAAGAAGGACCGGGCGAGTTGGAAGCTCTGCTGAAGCGCTGGGCTCCCGACATGTACAAGGATCCGGTTCAGCGATTCTTCCACAAGTTCTTCCCGGTCTTCCCGATTATCTTCGGTGCGGGTCTGTATTTCGGCGGCGAGTACTTCTTCGGTCTCGGCTGGTCCTGCTTGCTGATGGGTCTGTGTCTGCGAATGGTGCTGGGATATCACAGCACATGGTTCGTGAATTCCGCGACACACATCTGGGGCTATCGCAATTACGAGACGACCGACCGCTCGCGAAATCTCTGGTGGGTCGCGCTCATCAGCTACGGCGAAGGTTGGCACAACAACCATCACGCTCATCAGCGATTGGCTCGTCACGGCCACAAGCCGTGGGAGATCGACGTCACCTACATGATGATTCGCTTGCTCAAGCTATTCGGCTTGGCCAAGCAAGTGCAGGACAAGCTGCCGCAGCCTGAACAAGCCGCGTGACGCGAGCCATCTCATCAAATACAAACACGCCGCTGACGACTCGATTCGTCAGCGGTGTTTTCGTTGGTAGCCGTGGCGTAGCTGAAGTCGTGAGACTTCAGATCGGAACTCTCACGAGTTCCGCTACCTACGAATTAGTCTCACAAGGTTGATCTCCGATGGTTGCTCCGGTGAATGATTTCGACGCGGCGTTGCGTCAATTTCAGAACGGTCATTTGGTCGAGGCTCAACGGCGGCTGGAGAGCATCGTTCCGGCCGAACCGGACAACGCCGAAGCATGGCATCTGCTGGGACTCATCGAGTTCCAGAAGTCGAACTTCACCGACGCCGTCAAGTTGTTTCGCCGAGCCGTTCAAATCAACGATCGCTCGGCCAAGTATCTGACGAACTTGGGAAGCGCGTGGCACGGACTGGGTGACACCCAAGAGGCGGCGAAATACTTCGAGCAAGCGATCGCCGTCGATCCGCGCTGTGGTGATGCGCGGACGTATCTGGGAATCATCCGCCTGCAACAGGGTGACTTGGACGCAGCGGAATCGTGCCTGCAAGCTGCGATCACCGAGTCCTCGAACCCGTGGCAAGCGCGACTTAATCTAGGCAACGTCCATCGCGCGCGGGGTGAGGCTGACACGGCGATCGAACAATACGAATCAACTCTGGCGATCGAACCGGAGTGCGCCGAAGCGCTGTCGAATCTCGGTGAGCTGTTCATGGAGCAATCTCGCTTCGCCGACGCGATCCCGCATCTGCGAAAGGCGGCCGAGATGCGGCCGCGAGTCGCGGACATTCGACTGCGGCTTGCTGAATCGCTGCGGGAAGTCGGCGAACATGTCGAGGCCGTGCAGTCGTATCAACGAGCGTTGGCCTTCAAAGCCAGTTTGTTCGACGGTTGGATCGGCTTGGGGCTTTCGAACATGGCGCTCGAACGCTGGAGCGACGCAGTGCCGTCCTTCAAAAATGCGGTCTCGTTGCAACCAAACTCGTCCGCGGCACACGCCCATCTTGGACGGGCCTTGCAGCAAGCCGGCCGAACGGATGAAGCGGCCAGACATCTCGCGGTCGCGAACGTGCTGGAGATTCAATAATCGTCACATGTCAAATCGTGCTGCCGCTCACGGTAGTGTCCTGTTTCAATGTAGCCCGACGTCGCCGACGTCGGGAATAGCCGACTTCGGCGAAGTCGGCCTACAAATTAGGACACTACCCCGCTCACGGATTGAAGCTGGCCTGTCTGCGAAATGTCGTAGCCCGGCAACTCGCCGAGCAGACGGCGGTAGTCGCTGGATTGAATGACTCGCACCAATGCTTGCACGCGCGGGTCGTGGCTTTGTTTGGCCGTGAAACACACGTCGTAACCTTCGCTGCGCACGGGCAAGAAACGGAGACCAGCTTCCTCGGCGACAAGTCGCAGACAGACTCCCGCATCCGCCCAACCGCACCGAATTGCTTCAGCGACTCCGCGATGATCGCGAGCCATTCGGCGGGGTGCGGGACGATGATCGAGCAACTCGTCGAGACATTGCCGCGCGCCCGATCCGGGTTCACGTCCGACCCACGTTAGTCGGTCTCGCAGGACACCGCGCAACGTGGGTGCGGTCACATCCGTGCCGACGACAACTCCCGCTTCCCACGAAGCAACTCGCAACAAGGAAGCAGGTTCGTCGATGATCTCGCGGACGGGGGCGATGTTTCCGGACTCGTCATCTGCGGCGCTGAGATGCACTCCGGCCAGATGCACCAATCCTTGTTTGAGCAACAGCAACGCTTGCCGGCTCGATCGCGGGAACACAAGCATCCGATAGCCGATGAGTTGCTCGTAAACGCGGACCAACAACCCAATAGCGGGATCGCAACTTGCCACGACCAGTGTGTTGTCGGCCAGACGCTCTTGAGCCGCGTGGCGACTTGGTGATCCGGGATGATGCACGCCGTCATGCGGAATCTCGCCGAGCGGAGTCGCCTCAAATGGATACAGCCGTCGTAAGCCATCAACGTTCGCCAGCCAATAACGGCTGGGTACTTGTGGTGCCGGCCAGGCCCAGGTCGGCGACGGCATTTTGCTCGGCGGCGGACTTCCTCGGCCGAAGAGTTCTTCGACCGAGCATTCCAGTGCCTTAGCCAACCCAATCGCTGCCGCGACCGATGGCACGAGCCGCTCGGCTTCGATCGCGCTAACGGCCGTGCGCGAGATACCAGCCCGCTCCGCGAGTTCGGCTTGGCTCCAGTCGCGCGCGGAGCGGCGTTCACGAACTCGGTTCAGAGTATGCGGAGAGCGGGGCATGATCGTGTCACAATCGCGAGTGGTCTGTCACAATCCGATTCGCCGATCCTCGGATCGCAACGAAGTAAATGGATTTCAGCCCTGTGGAGCAACCATGAAGAAGCGACTGTTGAGTGCTGTCTGCGCGAGTTTGTTGGCGTCATCGTTATCGGCGGCGGATTTGCCGAAGCCGTTGGTGACCGGAATGACGAATCCCGAATCGGTCTGTCTGGGGAATGACGGGCGAATGTATGTGACCGAGATCGGTGAGTTCGGGAAGGACGGCGACGGGCAGGTCTCGGTAATTGTCGATGGCAAGGCAAAGCCATTCGCGACCGGACTGGATGATCCGAAGGGGATCGTGGTTTTCAAAGACATGTTTCTTGTCACGGACAAAACCAAGGTCATCAAGATCGACAGCAGTGGCAAGACGAGCGTCTTTGCTGCACCCGAAGCCTTCCCCACCAAGCCGATGTTTCTGAACGACATCGCCGCCGACAGCGGGCACGGCATCGTTCTCATCAGCGATTCCGGCGACCTGATGGGCAAAGGAGGCGCGGTGTATCGAATGGATGTGCGGCTCAACAAAATCGAGGCCATCGCCAACGCCGAAACGATCCCCGCGCTACACACTCCCAATGGCGTGATCTTCGACGGCGAGTCGCATTGCCTGATCGCCGACTTCGGCAGCGGTGTGCTGTATCGCGTTCGAATGACGGACAAGTCGGTTCAGAAAGTCGCCGAGGGCTTTGAAGGTGGCGATGGTCTGACGTGGGACAAGCACGGGCGGCTGTTCATCACGTCGTGGAAGTCCGGCAAGGTTTGGGGGATTCCGCGTCCGGGTCAGAAGGCGGTGTTGCTGGCTGACAAGTTCGAGCAGGCCGCCGACAGTTGCCTCGATCCGACCGGCCGATTTCTGCTCGTACCCGACATGAAGGGTGGAACGCTTACGGCTTTGCCGACGACGATCCCCGGTTGGGAAGTGGATGATTCGCCGCTGACGATCGGGACCGAGATTGCGTTTCCGAAATTGCAGTGGGCCGGCTGGATAGCCGAACGCGACGACGGCAAGATCGTCCCGTTTCGACCGATGCTGTTGACTCATGCCGGTGACGGATCGAATCGCGTGTTCGTGCCGCAGCAAGAGGGAGTGATTCACGTCTTCGCGAACGATGACGCGGTGACGAAGACGAACATCTTTCTCGACATCAGCGATCGCGTGCGCTACTCCGACAAGCAAAACGAAGAAGGGCTGCTCGGCCTGACGTTCCATCCGAAGTTCAAGACGAACGGCGAGTTCTTCGTCTTCTACACCGACGTGAAAGCCAAGATGGCGAACGTCGTGTCGCGGTTCCGAGTCAGCAAGTCCGACCCGAACAAAGCCGATCCCGCTTCGGAAGAGGAAATCATCCGCTTCGAGAAGCCGTACTGGAACCACGATGGCGGCACGCTCGCGTTCGGGCCGGACGGTTTTCTCTACGTCACTCACGGCGACGGCGGAGCCGGCAACGACCCGCACGAGAACGGCCAAAATCTGAAGACACTGCTCGGCAAAGTGCTGCGGCTGGACATCGACCATCAAGCCAACGGCAAGAAGTACGCCATTCCCAAAGACAATCCGTTCGTCGGCCAGAAGGACGCCGCTCCGGAGATTTGGGCCTATGGCCTGCGCAACCTCTGGCGCATGTCGTTCGACCGCAAGACGGGCGAACTGTGGGCCGGTGAAGTGGGACAGAATCTCTACGAAGAAATCATTCTGCTCAAAGCGGGCGGCAACTACGGCTGGAACCTGCGCGAATCGCTGCATCCCTTCGGCGTGAAGGGAGTCGATGTTCGCGACAACCTGATCGAACCGATTTGGGAATACCACCACGACCTCGGCAAGTCGATCACCGGCGGCGGCATCTATCGCGGCACGAGAGTGCCGGAACTCAACGGAGCCTACCTCTACGCCGACTACATCACGATGCGCATGTGGGCCTTGTGGTACGACGCCGCGAAAGGCCGCGTCGTCGCCAACCGCGAAATCAAAGGCCCGTCACTTCCCGTCGTGTCCTTCGGAGAGGACGAACAAGGCGAAGCCTATTTCCTCGTCCTCACCCCCAACGGCCAAGCAATCCACCGTTTCGTGAAGGCGGCGAAGTAGCAACTCAGTACACCCGCATTGATCTCTGAGTAGCCACGCTCGCCAGAGCATGGTTACGTGGGTGGCCCAGCTTGCATCAAGCTAGGTGCCGAAGGCACAGGAAACTTTGAGTTGAGGTTCAACCGGAAAACTGACCGTTCTTTGGTTCAATGTCCGTCCTGATACGGATCGCAAGAAATAACTGCGCGTTTGCCCGTTCGGCTCGTCACGCGGAGCGGTGACGGCTACGTAGCCATCATCGCTCCGCGTGATGAGCCG